>CAZNCQ010000016.1:0-57987 GCA_964571275.1 uncultured Myxococcales bacterium | reverse complement strand
CGATCCACATGTGCCCGCTGCCCAGCGCGGCGCGCAGCCGCGAGATCGTCGTCTTCACCACCGAATCGTGCCGTTCCGGTCGATAGCTGGGCACGCCCCACACGGCGGCGAGCAGCGCTTCCTTCGAGAGCGGCCGGCGCGCGAGCGCGGTCAGCACGGCGCGCCCGCGCGGCGGCAGGCCCGAGAGACGCCGCACGTCGCCCTCGGCTTCCAGCACCTCGGCGTCGTCGAACAGGTGAATGCGTCGCGCTGGCCGCACCCCGCTGGCCTCCGCGACGAGCCCCCACAGGCCGGAGCGCAGGATCGCCTGCGTCGCCTCGCGCGACTCGACGCCCGCGCGCGCCGTGGCGACCACCGGGCGCAGCGTGCGCGCCAGCTCGTCGGCTTCGGCGGCGCAGGGCGCGACGTCGTATTGAAACAACCAGGATCGCGCGCGGTAGAGGTTGTGCTCGGCGACCAGCGCCTCGAGCACGCGGATCGCCTGGGCGCGACGGTCGGCGTCGCCGAGGAAGGTCGCGCAGCCGAGCTCGAGCCCGGCGATCTCGGCCTCGAGCGGCGGGTCGTTCACCGCGGCCGCCACGCGCCGCGCCTCGGCGAGGTGCGGCCGGGCCGTCTCCCAGCCGCCGACCACGCGCGCGACCTCGGCGCGCGCGCACGAAAGCGCCGCCTGCGCGCGCGGATCACGCGAACCGATGCGCGCCGCCTCGTCAACGGCGTGCCGCGCGTCCTGGCCGCGCCCCAGCAGCGCCTGGCAACGCGCGAGATCGGTCAGCAGCAGGCGCCGCGAGTAGCCGTCCTGGATATCGGTCGCTTCCAGCAGCTGCTCGATGACCGCGATCGCATCGACCGGGTGGGTGACGCGCGCCCGCGCGAGCGCGATCGACGCTTCGATCACGCGCACGTTCACGTCGAAACCCAGGTGCCGCGCGTGATCCCGCGCCTGCTCGAGCAGGCGCAAGCCTTCGTCGACGTCACCGCGCTGCGCGAGCACGTGGGCGCGCATGTCCGTCGCCAGCATCTGGATGTAGGCGAAGTGGGCTTCGATCGCGCTCGCCTGCGCGTTCAGCGCCGCGCGCGCCGCGCGCGTGTACTTCGCCGTGAAGTAGTGGCAGCACGCGATGGCCTGGAACAGGAACGCGCGCGACCACGGGTCGCGCCGGCCCGCCGTCTCGCGGTACGCGCGCGCCAGCGAGCGGCGCGCGCGCAGGAAATCGCCCGAACGGGCATGGGCGACCGTCAAGAAGAACCCCCCGGCCGCGAGCGAGCGAATCGCGGGCCGCTGGCTGCGGCGGTGATTCTCCAGGAACAGCTCCGCCTCTTCCGCGCGACCCACGAAGCAGAGCGCGCCCACCACGAACGCCACGTCTTCGGGAGCGGAGCCGGCGGCGCGAGAATCGATGGTGTCGGCGAGGATGTCCGCGTATCGCCCCGCGTAGAGACGCCGCGCGATCTCGGTCTGCCCGGGAGCCGACGCAACCGTCCTGCGCATTCCCAGCGACCGTCATAGCACGGAGGCCTGCGGGAGATGGCCCGCCTAGCTCCGAATCCGGCAGTACCACGCGCCATGCGTGCTCTCGCAGGTTTGACCGAGCGGGCAGTCGAGCGTGGTCAGACACGGCGCGCCGAGGTTTCCGTCGCCGTCATTCCCGTCGCCGTCGCCGGAGTTGTCACCGTCGTCGCAGCTGCCGGGGCCGCTGTTGTCGCCGTCGCAGTCGTCGCCGTCGCCGCCGCGGTCGTCACGACCCGCCGCGCCACCGACCGAGCCCGCGCCGGATTGACCGGCCGCGCCGTTGCCGCCCGCGCCCCCTTCACCGGCGGCACCGGCGCTGCCACCCTTGACGGCGTTGCCGCCGGCGCCACCGCGTCCGCCAGCACCGCCCACGTCGTCGTCGCCGCCGGCGCCGCCAGCGCCGCCGTGGTCGTCCAGACCGCCGGCGCCGGCGTGCGTCGTCCCGTCGTCGCTGCCGCCCGCCCCCGTGGCGCCCGGCGCCCCGGAGCCTCCGCGATGCGAGGTCTCGGTGATGACCCCGGGTGACGCGGCGTTGCCGCAGCCAGTGAGGAGCACCCATGCCAGAGCCGCGATCCAGACCGGCGCGGTCCAGACCAACCTCGAGCCGACGTGCGAACCGTTCGTCATGTCATCCTCCGTGCGATGGGCGCGGTGTGAGTCGATGGTTCGCAACATGGCGAGCCAAAGACGCCACGTGAAGTGACAGCGGGTTACATCTGGCTGGCGCGATTCGCCGTCGGCCGCGCCGAGTCGTCAGAACCAGGTCTGCCAGGCGCCGTCGCGGAAGATCAGGTGCGCGGTGATCGACACGCGATCCCGCGCGCCCTCGAACGGCTGGATCTGGTGCAGGCGGTAGCTGTCGATGACGACCAGATCGCCGGGCGCGTACTCCACGGTGGCGCTGGGGACGTCGCCGTGCGCGACCAGCTCCTCGGGCTCGGGCCCGTCCTCGGCGAAGAGCGCGTCCCAGACCCGCAGGCCGCCGCCCCGCTCCGGCGGTTGCAGCATGACGATCGCGCTCAACGCCGGCGCGCGCGCCGCGAGGTCGTCGGCGCGCAGGCCTTCAGTGTCGAAGTGAACGTCGCCCCCGTGCGCGGCGAGCCAGTCACCCGCGGGGAAGATGTGCAGGCCGGGACCGCACCAGCCGGGCCGGCGGACAACCGGGGCGGCGACGACGGCCTCGAGGATCGCGCACATGCGCGCCTGCAGGCCTGGCACCGCGCGCTCGACGCTCGCGTCGGAGAGGCGCGCGGCCTCGAAGTAGCGATCTTCCTGCCCTTCCTCGAGATGCGTGTAGTACGCGCGCCCCAGCGTGAACTGGACGCCTTCGAAGCAGGGCGTCCAGTCGGCGCGCGCACGATAGACGCCGGCGAGCCAGTCGCGGATCTCGCCCGCGTCGAGCAAGCGCGGCTGGTGCACGAACAACGCGCCCGCCGTCGCGCTACGCATCGCCATGGTCCCGGCGCAGCCGCTCGAAGAAGCGCGGCGTGAACACGCCGTCAACGCGGATCGAGTAGCGAAAGTGAGGCGCGGCCTCGACGCCGTGATAGTTGCGATCATCGAACCAGTAGGCGCGCCGAGCGATGGGCGTGCGCGCGCCGGTCCGTTCATCCCACAGGAAGAGGCGCTTGTCGCCGCGTGGGCAGAGCGTGATGAAGTGACCGACGTCGGGCTCGTCCTCGGCGTCGCGGTGCACGGTCCCGTGATCGTTCGACTGCAGGCCGAGCAGGTTGCAGCGCCCGACGTGCGCGAACGGCAGCCGCTCGACGAAGGCCACCGTGCGCGCGAACAGGCGCCGGGCCTCGTCCGTGAAGCCCTCGCTCCCGGCGCTGGCCCGCTCCTCCCATCGCGGGTTGGGCATGAGCTCGTAGAAGACCTTCCACGGGAAATAGACGCGGTAGCGGTACTCGAGGTAGCGCATCTGGCGGCGGTTGAGCGGCCATTCGCGCTCCTCGCCGAACTCGTAGTCGTGCCGGCGCTCGAGATCGAAGGCGTCCGGCGTGTCGGACAGCGCGACGAAGCGCGCGAATTGATCCCGCGTCATGGCGGCGATCGCTTCGCCGTAGTCGGCGTACGCGCTGTCGTTGCCATCTTCGCCATCTTCGCCATCTTCGCCACCTTCGGCCAGCGACGGGGGAACGATCCCCATCCACTTGTGGCTGCCGCCGGTGTAGTCGATCGGGACCTGGCAGAGCCCGGCGCAGATCTCCTCGTCCAGCGCGGCCAGCTCGTCGAGATCGACGTAGGGCTCGAGATCGACGTACGGGCGGCCGAAGATTCCGCGTTTCATCGCGCTCACCCGAACCCGCCCGAGTGCATGCGGCCCATCGAACCGCTGCGATGGAAACCACCCATGCCGAAGTGGCCACGGAATCCGGCGCCCACCCCGCCGCCGTGGCCCGCGAACATGCCGGTCGCGCGCGGCGCGGGATGAAACCGGCAGCGCGGGGCCAGACGCGGCGGGATCGTGAACGAGAATTGAAAGCCGGGCGCGGGCAGCGAGATCGGTCCCGTCGGTGGCGGCGCCGCAGGATCGACGGCGATCGGTTGCGGCGGATCTTGCCAGCCGTACCAGTAGGCAAAGCAGCTCTGCGCCTCGACCGAGCCACCGAAGAAGAGCGGCGGCGCAGACGCCGGCCCGCCTTCGGCCGACGGCGATTGTGGGTGCGCCACGGTCGCACTGGCTGAGCCCGCGTTCGCAGGCATCGACGGCGCGCAGGCGGGAATCCGCGGCCAGCCCGGCAGCGGCGCCGGCGCGAAGTCCGACAGCGCCAGCATCTTCACGTCGACGCCGCCCTGATCGATCCCGACCAGGTCGTCGTTCAGGTCGTCCGATTCCATCGTGACCTGATCGTCGGGCGTGACGTAAAGGACGTGCCGGATCCCGGCGGAGCGCAACGCCTCGACCGGCGGCAGCCCCGCGAGGTAGCGGTTGTCGAACTGGCCGCTGGAATCGACGTAGTGAGCCAGCCGATTGCGATCGAGAACGAACACCGGCGGCGACGTCGCCGGGCGCCGGCGGCTCTCGGCCTCGAGCCCCGGCAAGAAGTAGAGCGCGGCCGCCAGGGTCTGATGCGCGGGGACGACGCCCAGCGGATGCGGCCAGTTGGCGAACGTGAAGACCGGATCCAGGCAGGGCGCGAGGCCGGCGGCGGCGGCGATCGCCTCGGGACCGGGAAGGTCCAGCACGAGCGCGACGTCGGGACGGCAGGCGCCGTCGCGGATCAGCAGCGCGCGCAGCGCTTCGCCCCGACGCCACGCCATCCACATCTCCGGCGTGAAGATCGGACGCACGAACGCGCGCAGGTCGGCGTTGCGCGGCGCTTCGAGCGCCTGGAACAGCGTCGGGTTGTAGTACGGCGTCCAGCGACCGCTCACCGGCGCCAGGCGCGCCGACAGCGTGGTCATCTCCGCGCGCCAGCCGGCTCCCGCCATCACATCGGTGTCGCGCGCGCCCGGAAAGACCAGCGGCTGCCCCTCGCCGCCGACGTTCCAGCCGCTCTGCTCCTGCTGATCGAGCGCCCGTTGCATCGTGTCCTCGGGCGTTTGCTCGGCGATCTCGGCGCACCCGCCCAGCACGATGCTGCCGGCCGCCGAATAGGCCAGCGGCGCCGACCAGCCGCGCAGCAGATCGAAGATCGAGCCCGCGCCCAGCGCGGGGTTCGCCCCGCCTGCGCCGCGATCGCGCCGGCCACCACCCTGGCCGCTCATGGCAGGCTCACCATCGTCGGCGCGCAGAGCGCAGCGCGGTCCGTGTGCCCCGCCTGCAGGCGCGTGAAGATGCCCGCTGCCTCTCCGCTTACGACGTAGACGCCGTAGTTGGCGATCCGGCCCGCGGCGTCGGTGCGCGGGACGAAGCGGCGCTGCGCGATCCAGCGCGTCGGGATGACGTCGTCGAGCACGCGCGCCCAGTCAGCGTCCGAGGTCTCCGCGCCCATGACGACCTCTTCGCCTTCGCATCCATAGTCCGACTTGAGCACCCACGCCTCCTTCTCATGACGCAAGCGCGCCGGCGGCAAGGCCTCGAGGCGCGCGGTGAACGGCAAATAGCGACGAATCGTGGCGCGCACCCACGGCGCGAAGCGGTCGATCTCCTCCCAGAGCAACGCCATCGTCCGCTTGTTCTGCGTGAGCACGGCCCCGAACGGGTTCACCACCGCGCACCGCCCGCGCGCGATCGCGCCCGCCAGCAACGCCAGCGGCTGCAACAACGGCGCGGCGTCGGCGTACCCGTCTTCGGATCGCCACACTGTGCGCCGCTCGCCCCACCAATCGGTCTTGTAGTGCCGCCAGATGACCGAGCAAGAGACGCCGAACATCGCGACCCCGCCCTGCCCGTCCGGTTGCAGGTTGAACGGCGAGCCCAGCACCACGCGCGCGCCGCGCTCCTCGAACCAGCGCGCGTAGAGCTCGATCACCGACAGGTCGTCGGTCAGCTCGGTCGGGTAGACGATGCCGACCGTCAGCGGGCCGGTCACCGGAGCGGCCGCTTCCAGCAGCGCAAAGACCCGATCCGCCAGCCGGCAGTTGGGATCGGCGAAGCCCGCGGCGCCGGCGCCGTCGACGACCCGGTTGAGCGACACCGCCTCGGGCTCGCCGCTGGGCGTGTCGGAGTTGAGCTCGCAAACCCGCGGACCGTCGTCGGTCAGGAACACGTCGGCGCGCGCGATGCCGTGCCAGGCGGGCGCGCTCATGCGCCACATCAGCTCGTAGCTCGGCGGTAGATCGAAGAACCGGGCGCGCAAGCTCGGATCGTCCGCGCACAGCTGCGCCGCTTCGGCGTGAACGGCGGCAACACCGGCGGCAGCGGCGTAGAGCGCGCCCTGCGTCGAGCGATCGAGCCAGATCGGCATCATGCGAAACCGCGGCGTGCCGTCGACCCACGGGTCGCTGAGGATCCCCTCCGCCATGAGCGCGGAGGCGAAGTCGCGGTACGACGTGACCAGGCTCGAGTTGCAAACCAGCGATGGCGCGTCTCGTTGCACGCTCTGCATGCGCTCGGCTCTCGCAATCAGCGCGCCAATTCAGGCGCGGAGCCACGCGGTCGAGCCAGCCGGGTCTGGGGCGAAATGCCCCCGCGGGGCGGACTGCCCCGTGGCGGCGCGCACGCGGGCGCGCCAGCGGCGTCAGGACTCGCGCAGGCCGTACTTCTCCAGCTTGCGATACAGGGTCTTCCGATCGAGCCCCAGGACCTCCGCGGCGCGCGAGCGATGGCCCTTCACCGCCTCCAGCACGCGCACGATGTAGTTGCGTTCCACCTCTTCGAGCGGCAGCAGCATCCCGGGGTCGTCCAGGTCCAGCACCAGCCGCGAACGGCGGTAGTCCTGAATCGCCTCGGGCAGGTCGGCGACGGTGATCTCCTGAAACCGCGTCAGCGCCACCGCGCGCTCGATGCAGTTGCGCAGCTCGCGCACGTTGCCCGGCCACGCGTAGGCCAGCAGCTTCTCCGCGGCGGGCGCGGCGATGCCTTGCACGTTGCGCCCGGTCGACTCGGCGATCTGGCGCACCATGCGGCTCGCGAGCAGCAACACGTCGTCGCCGCGCGCGCGCAGGGGCGGCAGGGCGATGGGAATGACATTGATGCGGTAGAAGAGATCCGCGCGAAAACGCCCGCTCTCGACGTCGGCCTGGAGATCGCGATTCGTCGCGCACACGAGGCGCGCGTCGAAGGGTCGCTCGTGATCGTCGCCCACCGGGCGCACGCGCCGGTCTTCGAGCGCGCGCAGCAGCTTGGCCTGAAGACCCGCCGGCGCTTCGCCGATCTCGTCGAGGAACAGCGTGCCGCCGCTGGCGCGCACCAGGAGGCCGGCGCGGCTGGCGCGCGCGTCGGTGAACGAGCCGCGCGCGTGGCCGAAGAGCTCACTCTCCAGCAGCGACTCGGGCAGCGCGCCGCAGTTGACCGCGACGAACGGCCCGCCCGCGCGCCGCCCCTTGTCGTGCAACGCGCGCGCGACCAGCTCCTTGCCGGTGCCGCTCTCGCCCGCGAGCAGCACCGTCGCATCGGTGGCGGCCGCGCGCAGCACGATGTCGTAGGTGCGCCGCATCGCCGGACTGCGGCCGACGAGCGGCGTCCCCGGCAGGCCGGTCTCGTCGGGATCGCCCGCGCCGCCGTCGGCCGCCAGGCGCAGGCGTCGCACCTCGGCGCGCAGGCGGCGATAGCTCACGGCGCGCGCCAGCGTGAGGCCGATCGCCTCGACCTCGAGCGGCTTGGTCACGAAGTCGTAGGCGCCGGCGCGGATCGCGGCGACCGCGGTCTCCAGGCTCCCGAACGCGGTGATCACCACGACCGGCGTGTCGCCGCGGTTGGCCGATACCCACGCCGAGACGTCCAGTCCCGACAGCCCCGGCATGTGCAGATCGACGACGATCGCGTCGAAGTCGGCCTCGTCGAGCAAGGCGAGCGCCGCTTCGCCCGAAGTGCGCGACGTGACCTCGAACCCCCGGCGCCCGAGGCCGGTCTCGAGCAGCGCGCACATCTCCGCCTCGTCGTCGATGACCAGGATCCGGCCGCCGCTCATGGCGATCTCCTCGGCAGAAACAGGGTGAACCGACTGCCGCGTCCCGGCTCGCTCTCCGCGGCGAGCCAGCCGCCGTGCTCGTCGACGATGTCCTGCGCGACCGACAGGCCGAGCCCCGTCGATTCGCCCACCGGCTTGGTGGTGAAGAACGGCTCGAAGACGCGCGCGAGCACGTCGGGCGACATGCCCGGCCCGTGGTCGCGGACGCAAAGATCGTAGCCCTCGAGGACCGCGTCGCCATCGATCTCGTGCCGGCCGCGCGCCGGCCGGCGCGCCCGCGCCTCTCGCAGCGTCACGTCGACGGTGCCGCCCGACGCGCTCGCCTGGATCGCGTTCACGATCAGGTTGGTCAGCGCCTGCTGCACCTGCGTGCGATCCGCGATCACCATCGCCGGGCCCGCTTCGTTGCGAAATTGCATCTCCACCTGCTTCTTGCTCGCGAGCGTCGCCAGGAGCGGGAGCACATCCGAGGCCAACTTGCCCAGGTCCTGCTCCTCTTTCTGCGGCGGGCGGCGGCGCGCGTAGTCGAGGAGCTGGCGGATGATCTTCGTCATGCGATCGGCCTGGTCGATGACGATGCGCGCGTGGCTCTCGGCTTCGCCCGCGTTCTCCAGGATCAGCCGCGCGCGGCCGGAGACGACGTTCAGCGGCGTGCCCAGCTCGTGCGCGACGCTCGAAGCGATGCGGCCCACCGTCGTCAGCCGCTCGGCGTGGCGCAGCTGCTCGAGCGCCGCGATGCGCCCGAGCGTGGAGGCGCGCACCTCGGCGGCGGCCACCTCGAGGCGGTCGAGCATCTTGTTGAGCTCGCGCGTCAGCTCGCCGAGCTCGTCGTGCTGGCGGGGTTGCGACCGCGCGCCCAGATCGCCCGCGGCCACCCGGCGCGCCTGCGCGATCAGGCCCGCGATCGGCGCGCCCACCAGCCACGCGCCCACCAGCAGCGTGACCAGCATCATCGTGATGGCGAGCAGCAGCGTGGTCGTCGCCGTGGCGCGGATCGTTCGCCGCACGTGCGCGCGCAGATCGGGCGGGGGCTCCGCGACCTCGACGGCGCCGACGACCTGACCCGCCGCGCGCACCGGCGCGACGGCGTGCAGCCAGCCGGCGTCGTTGCCGAGCGTCTCGTGCCACAGCACCGGTTCGCCGCGCGCGAGCGAC
The DNA here is from genome assembly GCA_964571275.1 of uncultured Myxococcales bacterium. Taxonomy (GTDB): domain Bacteria; phylum Myxococcota_A; class Polyangia; order Fen-1088; family Fen-1088; genus DASRQZ01. The sequence goes on along the minus strand of CAZNCQ010000016.1, from coordinate 48,804 downwards.
GCGCGCTCCGCCGCCGGCAGTGCGTTCTTCGCCGTCAGGTCGACCCAGCTCACGCGGTAGCGCTCGCGCTGCGCGCGATAGCGCCCGTCCTGATAGAAAGCGCGGATGCTCTCCATCGCCGCGCGCGCCGCGGGCTCGCCTACCGCCTCCCAGACCTTTCCGGCGCCGTCGGCGAACGCACCCGCCATCGCGCGATCGTCGGCGACCTCGTCGGCCTCGAATTCTGCGCGGTCGCGCCCGATCTCCGCGACCGCCGCCGCCGCGACGATCACCAGCGCGCCAGGGAGGACCGCCAGCGCCAGCTTGATGGCCAGTTTCAAGACGCGGCCATTTTACCAGCCGCCGCTCCGATCCAGGGCCTCAGGGCATGAGCGCGTAGGCCGGGATGGTCAGGAACTCCTCGAACACCGGGCTCAGGACCAGGCGATCCAGCAGCGTCGCGGCGTCGCCGTAGCGGCCCGTCGCGGCCCCGCCCAGCTTGTCCAGCTCCTCCGCGCGGATCTGGCGATAGAGATCCGCGGTCACGGCCCGCCCGTCGGTGAGCTTGGTCCCGGCCTGGATCCATTGCCAGAGCTGCGCCCGCGAGATCTCCGCCGTCGCGGCGTCCTCCATCAAGTTGTGAATCGCGGCCGCGCCGTTCTCCTGCAACCACGAGCCGAGGTACTGCAACGCCACGTCCACGTTCAGGCGGACGCCCGCCTCGGTGACCGAGCCACCGGGAACCTTGGGATCCACCAGCTGCTGCGCGGTGACCTGAACCTCCTCGCGGCGCTTGTCCTTCTGGTGTGGGCGCGCCCCGAGCACGGCGTCGAAGACCTCGCTCGCCGTCGGCACCAGATCCGGATGGGCGACCCAGGTGCCGTCGAAGCCGTCGTTGACCTCGCGCCGCTTGTCGTCGCGCACCTTGGCCAGCGCGGCGGCGTTGATCTCCGGGTTCTTGCGGCTGGGGATGAACGGCGCCATACCGCCCATCGCGTGCGCGCCGTGGATGTGACAGCTCTTGACCAGCAGCTCGGTGTACGCGCGCATGAACGGCACGGTCATGGTCACCTGCGCGCGCTCGGGCAACGCGAACCCCGGGCGGTTGCGGAACTTCTTGATGAACGAAAAGATGTAGTCCCAGCGGCCGGCGTTCAGGCCGCTCGCGTGCTCGCGCAGCTCGTAGAGGATCTCCTCCATCTCGAAGGCCGCCGGCAGCGTCTCGATCAGCACCGTCGCGCGGATCGTGCCGCGCGGGATCTGCAGCGCCTCCTGCGCGGCGACGAAGACGTCGTTCCACAGGCGCACGTCCAGGTGGCTCTCGTTCTTGGCCAGGTAGAAATAGGGGCCGGTGCCGCGCTCGACCAGCGCGCGCGCGTTGTGGAAAAAGTAGAGCCCGAAGTCGAACAGGCTGGCGCTGATCGGCTCGCCGTCGACGGTGACGTGCTTGTCGGTGAGGTGCCAGCCCCGCGGGCGCACGAGCAGCGTCGCGACGCTATTGTTGAGCCGGTACGACTTGCCCTCTGGGGAATCGAAGGAGATCGTGCGGCGAACGGCGTCGATGCAGTTGCGCTGCCCTTCGATCACGTTGCGCCAGGACGGCGACAGCGAGTCCTCGAAGTCGGCCATGAAGACCTGCGCGCCCGAGTTGAGCGCGTTGATCATCATCTTGCGCTCCACCGGGCCGGTGATCTCGACGTGGCGGTTCTGCAGATCGGCGGGCGCGGGCGCGACCTGCCAGGCGCCACCGCGGATCGACTTGGTTTCGGGCAGGAAATCCGGGAGGACGCCGCTGTCGAAGGCGCGCTGCCGCTCGGCGCGGTGGGCCAGCCGCTCGCGGCGCACCGGCTCGAACTTCCGGTGCAGCATCTCCAAGAACGCCAGCGCGTCGGCGCTGAGCAAGTCTCCCGAACCCTCGGGCGGCGGCGTGAGAACCTGGATAGGCGTCGTCGTCATGGGCTGCTCCTCGGCCGGCGGCACGCCGGCGGCGGGTGTTGGCAGGGTCGCAGGGTCGCAGGGTGAATCGACGGGAGGATGGGCCTCGGGCGGTCGAATTGCAACGGCGCGCCAGGGCCCGAACCTCATCCACGGGACTGCCGATTAGTCGGAATCCGGGAGTCCGGCGTGGGCGCAGTCGGGGTAAGGATCACGCCGGAGATCCTGGAAGGTTCGTGCGCTAAGACAGTCTCGAATTGGTGAGCCAAAAAAAGGGCGTCAAACCACCCTTTCAACAGTATCTCGTACTCTTAGCAGGGGACTGCGCGCGACATCAGAAGGAGAGAACCATGCCATTCGATTTTCGGCCCGACACCAGTGAAGACCGCGACTCGAAGAGCGCCCTGACCGGGCGGCCGGTTCCTCGCGCGCGGCGGTCGCTCATGATCTCCGGCTGGCTGCTGGCCACGGCCCTGGCGGCGGGGGCGATCGCGATCGCGTCCTGTTCGACACTCGACAGCGGCGGGTCGGGCGGCACGGGCGGAAAGGCGAGCGGCGGAGCGCCCGGCGCCGGCGGCACGACGACCGGCGCCGGCGGCATGACGGCCGGTATGGGAGGCGCGGGGACCGGCGGCAGTCCCGTCGACGCCGGGCCAGACGTACCGACGGACGCACCCGCGACGGACGGCCCGACCGACATGGCGCTGCCGTGCGGCGCCGGCAACGACTGCTGCCCCAACGATCCGATGAAGACCGATCCAGGCCAGTGCGGATGCGGCGTCGCCGACACCGACACCGACGGCGACGGCGTTCCCGACTGCCTCGACCTGTGCATCAACGACCCGGGGAAGTTCACGCCAGGCGTCTGCGGTTGCGGCATCGCCGACGTGAACATCGACGACACCGACGGCGACGGCACGCCCGATTGCCTCGATGAGTGCCCCAAGGATCCGACGCGTACCAAGCGCGGAGTTTGCGGCTGCGGCGTGGCCGACACCGCGCCGCTGTGCCTGGCGCACCGCTACCAGTTCAACGACGTCACGCCGACCGACGGCGGCGTCCCCGACGGCGGCGCCGACGCCGGCACCGGTAGCGCCAACCCGCCCGGGACCGTCATCCATGACTCGGTCGGCACCGCCGACGGTGTCGCGGTCCGCGCGACGGCGAACGGCAGCGGCTCGATCACGTTGAACAACCCCGCTCCCGGAACCGATCCCAACACGGACCAGTACATTCAATTGCCGGCGAATCTGATCTCGTCGCTTGGTAACAACGCGACTTTCGAGACCTGGGTGACCTGGAACGGCGGTGCTGTCTGGCAGCGCATCTTCGACTTCGGCGGCAACAACAACCCGATCGCAGGGATGAAGGGCGTGGGCAGTTTCTTCATCTTTGTGACACCGGCAGGCGGAATCGCGCCCAACGGCGTCTTCGTCTCCTTCGTCACCATCGGAAACGCCGTCAACGAGATATCGGCCCCCACGGCTCTCGCTTCCGGAACGATGCAGCACGTGGCAGTGGTCGTGAACGACACGACGGCAGACGGCGGCGCGCCTACCATGACCCTCTACGTGAACGGCCTGCCCGTCCTGTCGTCGCCGCTGTCCAATACGCTGAGCACCCTCCCCGACGTCAATAACTGGCTCGGGCGCTCGCAGTTCCCTGACCCGTCGTTCGCTGGGACCTATCACGAGTTCCGGATCTACAGCACGGCACGTACAGACGCGCAGATCGCGGCGAGCTTCGCGGCGGGGCCGGACACGCTGCCGGCGAATTGAACGCCTAGGCGGCGGGCGTATGAGGCGGCTCGAAGCCGAGCCGCTTCAACGCGGCGTTGACCGACTTGAGGTCGGTCCACGCCTCCTTCTTCTTGCTCGGATCGCGCAGCAGATACGCAGGGTGGAACGTCGGCATCAGGGTGATGCCCTCGTAGGTGCGGAAGTTGCCGCGCAGGCGTGAGATCGGCGTGTCGTCGCGCAGCAGGCACTGCGCCGCGAACTTGCCCAGCGTGACGATCACGCGCGGCCGCAGCGCCGCGAGCTGCTTCTTCAAGAAGGGCTCGCAGGCGGCGACCTCGTCGGGCTCCGGGTTGCGGTTGCCGGGTGGGCGGCACTTGATGACGTTGCAGATGTAGACGTCCTCGCGGCGATAGCCCATCGCCTCGATCATCTTGGTCAGCAGCTGCCCCGCCTTGCCGACGAACGGCTCGCCCTGCTGATCTTCGTCGGCGCCCGGCGCCTCGCCCACGAACACCAGGTGCGCCTCCGGGTTGCCCACACCGAAGACGATGTTCTGGCGGCCGCCGGCCAGCCGGCAGCGGCGGCAGTCGCCAAGCTCCTCGCGAATGACGGTCAGGCCGCGCGCGCCGACCGGCGTTGCCCCGCCCTCCTCGACCTCGATCGCCGCCGGCGGCGCGGCGGCCACGACCGCCGGAGCCGCCGCCACGATCGCGACCCGACGTGACGGCCGGCGCGACACACCTTGCAGACCCGATCGCCCGCGCATCTCCAGCTGCGTGCGCACGCGCGCCGCGATCTCGCGCAGCTCGCTCGCGGGATCCGGCGGGGCGCCCTTGGTCTCAGCGTCGGACATCGTGACCGTTGCGCGCCGGCACCTTGTGCGACGACGACGTCGAGGCCGGCATCGCCTTCGCCGGCGCGCCCGCGCCGGCCGCCGCGGCGTCGGCCGTCACCAGCGAGTCGACCGCGAGCGCGTAATAGAACGTCGCCGCCGTCTCCGGGGTCTTCGCCGAACGATCGCGGCCGATCGCGCCGTCGCGATCGCCGTCGCGCCGCTCGAGCTCGTCGATGATGTCCGAGTGCGCCTGCAAGAACACCGGATCCGTCGAGATCACGTACGCGCGCCCGAGCGCCCAGGCGACGCAGGCGTTCCAGGTGTTCTCGTCGAACCGCCGGGGCACGAACGACGGCGGCACGATCGCCGCCACGCGCTCGCGCAGCCACGCGCCCACGAACGGCGTCGTTCCCTCGGCGGCGACGATCGCCATGACGCGCATACCGGTCGACGAGGAGAAGTCGAAGAGCCCGGCAGTGGCCGGCGGCTCCGACGCGAAGGCCGGCGGCGTCTTCATGCCGAACGCGCGCTCGACGAACCGCCGGCCGCTGGCGAGCAGCCCGCGGTCCTCGACGGTGCGCGCGTACTCGATCAACGCCCAGGCGAGAAAACCCGGATCGCGGAACTCGCGCCCGGTGAGGTCGTCGAGATCGCCGAGATACGCCGACAGCAACCGCGCCGCGCCGTCGGCCAGCAGCTGGCGCCGCCCGCTGCCGGTCTCGAGCCCGCGATCGGCGTCGTGGGCGACGAGGATGAGCGCGCAGTCGTAAGCAGCCTCGTCGCTGGCGGCCGACCCGAGCGCGTCGGGGATGAACCGCCGCGCGGCCGCCTCGACGAACGCCCAGCCGGCGGCGCGGTTGGCGGCGAAGCGCGTGTCGTGTGACAGGCGCTGGTGTCGCGCCCAGATCCAGATCGCGGACAGCGTGCCGTGAAAGTCGGAGTCGGTGGAGCCGGTCCACGGCGGCACGTTGCCCGCGGTCACCCCGCCGCCCAGCTGCCGGGCCGCGAGCGTCGCCCCCGCGTGCGCGAGGTGCAGGATCGCTTGGGGGGTATAGGTCTTGAGCCGGGGATCAGGCATTTCCGCTCCTCAGCGGCCGACCAGATTCGGCAGGGTGACTGCCGGGGTGGCGGCCGCGGTCTCGGCGGACGGGTGTTCGGCGAGCGTCCGGATCAGATGGTCCCAGATCTCGTGAGCGAGCGCCAGCTTCGCGGCACGGGGCAGGGGCGCCGCCCGCCCGTCGGCGAAGACCAGGGTGACCTCGTTCTCGTCAGCGCCGAAGCCGACGCCCCGCGCGCTGATGTCGTTGGCGACGACCACGTCGCAGCGCTTCTCGGCCAGCTTCTCTTTCGCGCGCGCGATCAAACCGGCGCCGCCGCCGGCCTCGGCGGCGAACCCCACCAGCACCGGGCGCGCGCCACGGCGGTTCTGACCCAGCTCCGCGAGCAGGTCCGGGTTGGGCGCGAGCGCCAGCGTCAGCGCCTGGCCGGCGGGAAGCGCGCGCCGCGACAGCTTGCCGGCCACCGGCGACGCCGGGCGAAAGTCGGCGACCGCGGCGGTCATGACCACCACGTCGGCCGCGGCGGCCACACCCGCGAGCGCGTGCCGCATCTGCTCGGCGGTCTCGACGTCGACGCGGGATACGACCGCGTCGGGGGTTGGCAAGGTGACCGGACCGGCGATCAGCGTCACCTGCGCGCCGCGCGCCGCCGCCGCTGCCGCGAGCGCGAACCCCATCTTTCCCGACGAGCGGTTGCCGAGGAACCTCACGTCGTCGATCGGCTCGCGCGTCGGCCCCGCGGTGACGACGACCCGCCGCCCGATGAGGTCGCGCCCCGGCGATGACCCCGCGGGCGAAGCCCCACGCCGTGCCGCGCCGCCGACCTGTTGCTCGGCGGACAGCAGGATCTCCGCCGGCTCGATGAGGCGCCCCTGCCCCACCCAGCCACAGGCGAGCGGCCCGCGATCGGGTCCCACGGTGGTGAAGCGCCCGGCCCCCTCGGCGCCCAGGAGCCGTGCCAGGTTCGACCGGGTGATCGGGTTTTCCCACATGTTGACGTTCATGGCCGGCGCCAGCAGCACGGGCGCGCGCGACGCCAGCACCACCGCCGCCAGCAGATCGTTGGCCATGCCCGCGGCCAGGCGCGCGATCGCGTCGGCGGTCGCGGGTGCGACCACGATCAGGTCGGCCTCGTCGGCCAGGCGGATGTGCCCGATCTGCGATTCCTCGGTGAGATCGAAGAGCTCGCGCCCGACCGGGTGGCCCGACAGCGTCTGCATCGTGAGCGGCGTGATGAACTGCGTCGCGGCGTCGGTCAGGATCACGCGCACGTCGGCGCCGGCCTTGATCAGCAAACGGCAGAGCTCGGCCGCCTTGTACGCCGCGATGCCCCCCGTCACGCCCAGCACGACGCGTCGGTCCTTCAGGTCGGAACCCTGAGAGGGTTCCGGACCTCCCGCGATGGGCTGCGGCGGCGGAGGCCCCTTCGCCCCACGGGGCAAGAGACCGGCGTCAGGGGTGGTCGGAGCCCCCCCCCCGGCGGGCAGACCGTTTTGTCCCGGGCTCATTCCAGAATCAGGACCTTACCCCAAAAATGGGTGAAACTCTGCGCCCCTTCCGGGTAAAGCTATAGGCCCCTGTGTCTGAGCTCCCTGACTTTCCCCGCCGGTTCGCCTCCTACGTGCTGCTCAAGCCGCTCGCGCGCGGTGGAATGGGCGAGCTCTATCTGGCGCTGTCCGGCGCGCCCGGCATGGAAAAGCTCTGCGTCATCAAGAAGGTTCTGCCGCACCTGGTGGCGCCCGACAACGTGCAGCGTTTCCGCGACGAGGCGATGGTCGCGGTGCGGCTTTCACACGGCAACCTGGTCACCGTCTTCGATGCCGGGCACAGCGACGATCAGATCTACCTCGCGATGGACTTCATCGAGGGCAAGGATCTGCTCGCGACCTGGAACCGCTGCGCGCAGCGCGGCGTGCCCTTCCCTATCGAGGTCGCGGTCTACATCGTGAAAGAGCTCGCGCGCGGGCTCGGCTACGCGCACGCGTTCGGCGGCCTCAACCTGGTTCACCGCGACGTGTCGCCCGCCAACGTGCTGCTCTCGTACACCGGCGAGGTCAAGCTGACCGACTTCGGCCTGGCGACCTCGACGCTCAAGCTGCAGCACACGGCGCCCGGAATCATCTTCGGCAAGCTCAGCTACCTCGCGCCCGAGCAGGCGCGCCGCGAGCCGCTCGATGGACGCACCGACATTTACGTTTGCGGCATTCTGCTGTGGGAGCTCTTGACGGGGCAGCAGCTGTTCCCGGTCAAGCCGGCGTCGTTCGCGCCCGGCCATCCCAAGAGCGACTCGACCGCCGATGCGCTCGAGCGCGTCCGCAACCCGCGCGCGATCCCACCGTCGCACATCACCGACCGCGTGCCGGCCGAGCTGGATCGCATCGTGATGAAGGCCGTGCAGCCGAACCCCGCCGACCGCTACCAGACCGGCGAGGAGCTGCGCGCCGATCTCGGCGCGTACCTGGCGCGGACCGCGCCCGAGACCGACGCCGATCGGCTGGCGAAGTTTCTGCGGCTGCTGTTCGAGAAGGACACCGAGAACGAACGGGTCGAGCGCGAGGAGCTGGTACGGGGCGCGAGCTCCTTCCTGTCCGGCGCCGCCGAGTCGCGCAGTCAGCCGCGCCTCCAGTCCCCCGTCGGGCCGCACGCGCCGAGCCCTCGCTTGACTCCGGATCGCGGGCTGCGCCCCGACACGCCCGACCGCGGGCTGCGGCCAACCACGCCCGACCGCGGCCTGCGGCCGGTGCCGCCGCCGCTGGCGCACCGCTCGCCGAGCGGCGCGCACGCCGAGGGCATGGGCGAGGGGCGCGACGATTCACATCCGCGCGTCGTCGAGAAAGATCCGCGCGTGGGCACCACCGTGGCCGAGCGCTACTACCTGCGCCGCCTGTGCGGCGAAGGCGCGATGGGCCGCGTCTACGAGGGGCAGCACATCGACATCGGGCGGCGCGTGGCCGTGAAGATCCTGCAGTCGAGCTACAGGCACACGCCGGAGCTGGTCGAAAGATTCAGGCGCGAGGCGCGCGCGGCGTCGCGCATCGGCCACCCCAACATCGTCGACGTCACCGACTCGGGCATGACCGACGACGGCGCGTTCTTCTTCGTGATGGAGTACCTCGACGGCATCAACCTCGAGGACCTGATCAACCGCGAGGGAATGCTCGCGGTCGATCGCGCACTGCTGATCGGCGCGCAGATCTGCCGCGCGCTGCAGGCGGCGCACGCCGCCGACGTGATCCACCGCGATCTCAAGCCGGCGAACATCATGCTCATCAACCGCAAGGAGGATGAGGACTTCGTCAAGGTGCTCGACTTCGGGATCTCGAAGACGCTGGACATCGACACCGGCCCCAAGCGCCAGAACCTGACCAACCCCGAAGTCGCCGTCGGAACGCCGGTCTACATGTCGCCGGAGCAGGCGGCGGGCATGCCGGCCGACGCACGCACCGACGTCTACGCCGTGGGCGGGCTGCTCTACGAGATGCTGAGCGCGGTCCCGCCGTGCGACGGCGACAACATTCTCGCGATCCTCAACAAGAAGGCGTCGGAGGACCCGCGCCCGCTGCGCGAGCTACGCCCCGACGTTCCGCCCGACGTCGAAGCCGTCGTGATGCGCGCGCTCGGGCGCTTCGCCGACGATCGCCAGCAATCGATGGCGACGCTCAAGGACGACCTGGTGCGCTGCCTGGCGGCGCTCAAGGGTGCCGCGAAGATCCCGAGCACGCGAATGCCCGACGAGCCGGTCGCCGGGCCGCTGCAAACCCAGCGGGTGCGGCGAATCCTGCGCTCGCACCCGTGGCTGCTCGGCGCCGCGACCGCGGCGATGGTGCTGGCCAGCGGGCTGTGGTTCTTCGGGCGCGGCGGCGACGAGGCCATGCCACGACGCCGGACCACGGCTTCGAGTGCGCCGGCGGATAACCAGCGCACGGTGACCGCGGCGCCTATGCCGCGCGCGCGCGCGCCCATCGTCGAGGAGTTGCCGCGCGTGCCGGCGGCAGCGCCACCGGGCGCGGCGCCGCCGCCGGTCGGTGTGGCGCCGCTGCCCGCGCGGCGCGTGTCGCGGCCCGTCGCGTTCCTGCCCAATCCAACGGCGGCTTCGCCCGCGGCGGCGCCGCCGCCCGCGGCCGGCCGCCGCGCGACCACGGTCGCTCCGCCAGCGTCCGAAACGACCCTGGCGCTGATGCCGGCCACGATGCCCGCGCTGACCGGGGGCAAGCTCCTCGAGCAAGGCCAGGCGGCGTTCAACAGAGGCTCGTACGCCGAGGCCGTGCGGCGCGCTCGCGAAGCGCTCACCGCCGGCGGCTCGCCGGTCGGCGCTCACCTGTTGCTCGGCGACGTCTACTACCACACCGAGCGTTACGCCGAAGCGTTGCGCGAGTACCAGGCCGCGCTGAAGATCGATCCCGACAACCCGATCGCCAATCGCGGCCGCGAGCTCGCCCAGAGACAGGTCGAGCCCGTGCCGCCGTGACGTCGAGTTAGAACATCGCCGACAGGTTGAAGGCCAGGACCTTCTCCGACGTCTCGTTGCTGACCGACACGCAAACATCGCCGGAGCCGTCGTTCTGGCAGAGCTTGTTCGGCACGGCGCTCTCGAAGCTGAAGAGGCCGCCCAGCATCGTGTTGCCGAGCCGGGTGAACGCGCCGGCGTTGAGGCCGAGCAAGTAACCGCTCGCGCTCGCGCTGGTGCCGAGGTCGCTGTCGCTCAGCTCCTCGTCCCACGCGCCGAGCTTGGGTCCGAGGACGATCTCGAGATTGCCGCCCGTCGGCAAGTGGAACAGCGGCGAGATCGACAGCGAGGCGCGCACGCCGCTGGTGTTGGGGCCGTAGAAGCTCGAGTCGAGGTTCATGATGTCGATCGACAGCTCACCGTTGATCGAGAACATCGGGCTCGCAAAGAAGCCGAGCAACCCGCCGAGACGAAAGCCCGGACCGACGTTCTGGCCGGTCGAGCCCGCGAACGAGTTGATGCCGATGAAGCCCATGGCCAGCAGGCCGTGGTGGCCCATCGGCGGCGGCGGGGGCGGCGGGCCGTAGCCGGGCGGCGGGCCGTAGCCGGGCGGCGGGCCGTAGCCGGGCGGCTGGCCGTAACCGGGCGGCGGCGGTGGATAGCCGGGCTGCTGGGGCGGATAACCCGGCTGCTGCGGTGGCTGCTGCTGCTGCTGTGGATACCCGGGCTGCTGCGGGTACTCCTGCTGCGGCGGCGGGTAGCCCGGCGGCGGTTGCTGCGGGTAACCCGGCTGCTGCTGATACTGCTGGGGCTGCGCGTTCGGATCGGGATACGCCTGCGGCGCGGGCGCTTGCCCGAAAGCGACGCTCGACATCAACGTGACGCCGAACAAAGAAGCGAGGGAGAAGAGACAGAACCGATTGGTGGTCATTGTCGTGGCTCCGGGGGGTGAAGGGCGAAACAGCTCTTCAGCGATCGCGCGCGATGTTACACGAGATTCCGCGCCGCAGGTCGAGCAAGCGGCCTTTCAGAATTCCACCGGCGTGCTGAGCGCGCACACGCGCGCCGCTCAGAATCGGCCGACGAGCAACGCCGTCCCCAGCACCGCGGCCAGCGCGCCGCCGGTGATGAGCGCAATGCCTCCGCCCCGCGTGCTGTACTGCCGGGGGCATTGATAGCCGGGGGACGCGTTGGAGGGAAGATCACAGGTGTACTTTCCGTCGAGCGTGACCAGGAAGATGCCGGCGCCGAGCGCGGCGGCGCCGACGCCCATCGTGGCCCACGACCAACCACGCAGGCGTGGCGGGGTCTCCTCGCCGCCCGCGGGCGAGCCGCCGCTCGCCGACACCATCGGTGCGCCTCCCGCGCCCTTGCCCGCGGGGTCGGCAACGCCGGTGATCGCGACCTTGCGCTCCGCCGCTTCGTCGCCGGCGATCGTGGGCCGCTTCACGATCTCGGCCTTGAGCGCCGACGCGGTCACGCTCGCCGTCTCGTAGGCTTCGTTCTCGGTGCAGATCTCGCACCGATCCTCGCGCACGCCGATCACGGTCCCGGTCGTGCCGTCGATCATCTCCAGGTGCACCGTGTAGCTGCGGCCCATGGTCTCGACCGACCCGCGCATCAGATACCGCGCGCCGGTGGCATCGGCGATCGCAATCCGGCAGGTGGGCGTTTCGCAGGTGCCGACGCCCTTTGCGGTCGCGCCCCGGGCGGTCGTGGCGCTGTCGACCACCTCGGCGCCCGACGCAGCCAGGCCGCCGGCGACGGCGGCGGCGATCTTGTCGCGCACGTCGGCGCGCAGCTGTTCGGCCGTGACGCCCAGAACCGCGATGCGCGTGCGCGCGGCGTGTGCACGCGCCGTGCTTGCCCCGGCTCCCGCACAGATGATAGCGACGGCGATCCCCATGTAAATTCTTCGCGACATCGTGCGCGGAATGCTCGTTTTGGTCGCGCCTGAAGTCAAGCCCGGTCCCGACTCGACGAGGCGCGCAACGCATCTTAAGTTCTGCGGCAAAGCACCGATGGGGGCGGCCATGGTATTCAGAGTCGAAGCGAAGACGGCACTGGCCGAAGCACGCTCCTGGGTTCGCATCGCTCGTGGACGCCTCGAGGAACTCTCCAAAGAATCGGAACAACCTCAGGCGCTGACGGCGATGGCCGCCACGATGGCCGACATGCAAGCCAGCATCGAGGCCATCGAGCACCGCTTGTCGCACATCGACAGCGAGTGGAAGAAACTCTACCAGCCCCCGCCGTCACGCTCTGCGATCGTCTAGTCGCTCGTTCAAACCCGCCTGACCTAGTTATTGAAGATCTCGTCCCCGACCAGCCCGTCGCGGTGATGGGGCGGTCGTGGGGGCGCTGGATGTGATTCGGCGCCCGGCCGCGCGTGCGAGGAGCCAGCGTGGTTCGAGGCACGCGGCGGCGCGGCCGGCGACGGTGCCACCGGCGGCGACGGCGACGGCCCCACCAGCTTCGGCGCGGACGTCAGCGCCATCTGGATCTCGACCACGCCGCCGGCGGCGACGGTGAAGCGACGCTCGGCGGGCGCAAGGCCATCGGCCTCGACGCGCAGCACGTGCGCGCGATCCGGCGTCACGCTCGGGAGATCGGCTTCGCGCGCGCCCGACGCCACCAGGCGATCGTCGATGAAGAAGCGCGCGCTGCCGGCGTTCTGCGCGAGCACGCGCACGTGGCCGAACGCACCCACCGGCGCAGCGGCGGCGCTGGCGCCGTCGGCGAGCGCCGCCTCGGTCGCCGGCGGTGGCGCCTTCGGGTCGGACCGCGCGTGCTGGCGCGCGTACGCCGAGACCAGGACCAGCGCCGCGATCGCCGCCGCGCCGCCACCGATCCAGGCCCAGGGCAACTTCGCGCGCGCCGGCACCAGCGTGGCGCCGGGGAACGTCTTTCCCGGCGGCGGCGCCAGCGTGTCGGGCGAGGCCACGACGGGCCGCGCCGCGACGGGCGATGATGCTGCGGCCCCGGGCGCGCGCACCACGACGGGCGCGGGTGCGAGCGGCGCGGCGTTCGCCAGCGCCGCCTCCAGCTGCTGGCGAACCATCGCCGGCGACGACGGGCGCTTCTCGGGATCCTTCTCGAGGCACGCGAGGATCAGCCGCTCGAGCGCGGGCGCGACCGGCGCGTGGCGCGACGGCGGCTCGGGGGCGTCGGACAGATGCTGGGTGATGAGCTCGACGAAGCTGCCCTGGAACGGCGTCCGCCCCGCGAACATCTCGTACAGGATCACACCCAGCGCGTACACGTCGGCGCGCGGGCCGACGCCGACGCCGCGGCACTGCTCGGGCGCCATGTACGCCGGCGTGCCCATGATCGCGCCGGTCACGGTGTGCGGCGCCGCATCGCCGTCGCCGAGCAGCTTGGCGATGCCGAAGTCGAGCAGCTTCGCGAACGAGTCGCCGTGCCGCGGCTGCGCGACCCAGATGTTGTCGGGCTTGAGGTCGCGGTGGACGATCCCGGTCTGGTGCGCGGCCTCGAGCGCGCTGCAGATCTGGCCCAGTAGGCGGCGCGCCTCGTCGACGGCGATCGGCCCGGCCTTCATACGGTCGGCCAGGTTCTGCCCCTCTAGGTACTCCATCGCGAAGTAGTGCCGCTGGTCGGGCAGCCACCCGAACGAGAAGATGTCGACGATGTTGGGGTGCCCGATCTTGTTGACCGCGCGCGCCTCGTCGACGAAGCGGCGCACCAGCTCCGGGTGCTTCGCGATGTGCGGCGCCAGCACCTTGATGGCGACGCGCTTGCCGATCACGGGATGAACGGCGGCATAGACCGCGCCCATGCCGCCCTCGCCGATCTTGCGCAGCACGCGGTACTCGCCGACCTCCATCCCCTCGGGGAGATCGATCGCGGGCGGCCCGCTGTTGGGCCGCTTGAGCGTCGGATCGTACGTGCCGCTATCGCTCACTGTTCAACGCCGCCGGCCCCGGCGGCGCGCGAACACCAGCGCGCCGGCCAGCGTCACGCCGAGCCACCCGACGGAGCCGCCGCCGCCCGCGCCGACGTCGCAACCGCAGCCTCCACCGCCGCTCTTGGGCGGCGGGCCCGCGTCGGTGCCCGACGTCGCGTCGCCGCTGGCGTCGGCGGGCGCGCCGCCGTCGTTACCACCCGCGCCGCCCGCGCCGGTGCTACCGCCCGCACCGCTGCCGGCGTCGGGCAGACAGAGGTTGGTGACGTTCGTGCAAGTGGCCGTGGTGTTCGGCGTCTTGCACGCGCCCACGCTCGCGCAGCGCTTGCTCTGCACGTCCTGGTAGTCGCTGCAGGTGGTGTCGAGCCCGTCGCAGTCGATGACGCCGCAGGCGGTGTCGTCCTCGGGCATGACGTCGCACTTGGCGGCGCCGTCGCAGACCTTGCACAGACCGCACGTGGTACCGGAGGCCGGGAACTGGCACGCCCACTGGCCGTTGCACTTGCCGCCGCACAGGCCGGACGGATCGCTCGCGCTGTCGATGCAATCGTGGTTGGGGTCGGTGCCCGCGGCGGCCGGCACGCAGGTGCCTTCCTTGCCCGGGATATTGCAGCTGCCGCAGGCATGGCAGTCTCGGTCGCAGCACAGGCCGCTGGTCGCGCCCGGCGAGATCGCGCACTGGCTGGAGATGCACTGCGCGTTGCGCGTGCACGGTTGGCCGTTGGCGAGGGAGGGGGGGCAGTTCTGGGTCTGGTCGCAGAAGTACGCGACCTGGCAGTTGGGATCGGTCTGGCAACTGGTCGCGCACTTGGCCGTGTTGTCGGTCGGATCGGTGAAGCACCGGAACCCGTTGCAGCTGTTGAAGACGTCGCCGGCGCAGTTGCCCGCGCCGTCGCACATGCCCTGTTGGTGGATCACCCCGTCGCTGGCGCACCCGGCGGTGCCGCACACCCGGCCCTGGGGCGGGAACGCGCAGCTGCCCGCCCCGTCGCAGGTGCCGGCGCAATCGCCCGTGCCGCAGTTCTTGCGCGGGTCGGTCGCCGCCGCCGCGAAGACGCAGCTGCCCGTCGAGTTCTTGCAGCTGAGGCAGTTGCCGATGCACGCGTTCTCGCAGCAGGTGCCGTCGATGCAGTAGTTCGAGCCGCACTCGTTGCCGAGCCCGCACGACGCGCCGTTGGGCTTCTTGCCCATGCTGCACGCGCCGTTGGCGCAATAGTTCGGTGACGTGCACGGAGTCGTCGCCGTTGGATCGGTGCCACCGGGCGCGACCGGACCGCAGGTCCCTTCGCTGCCCGGGTTGTTGCAGGCGTAGCAGGTGCTGCCGCAAGCGCTGTCGCAGCAGAACCCGTCGACGCAGTTGCCCGAGCCGCACTGGTTGCCCATCGTGCACGTGATGCCGTTCGCCTTGAGCCCGGTCTGGCAGGTGCCGGCGGCGTCACAGTACTGCGGCAGCGCGCAGGTCACCGTGGCGCTGTTGTCGGGCGAGCCGGCCGGAAGGTTCACGCAGCTTCCGAGCTTGCCGGCGACGTTGCAGGCCTGGCAGGTGCCCTGGCACGCGCTGTTGCAGCAGATACCGTCGACGCAGTAGCTGCTGCCGCAGTCGGTGCCGATCGCGCAGGCCTGACCATTGGGCTTCTTGTTCGACTGGCAGATCCCGCTGACGCAGTACTGGTTCGAGGCGTCGCAGGTCGTCGTGGCGCTGTGATCCTGCAGGCCGGCCGCGAGCGGCAAGCACGCGCCGGGGTTCGTGCCGTTGTTGCACGTGTAGCAGGTCTGATTGCAGGCCTGATTGCAGCAGACGCCGTCGATGCAGAAGCTCGGGCTCGCGCACTGGCCGCTGGCGGTGCAGGCGCTGCCGATCGGCTTGGGCGCGTTGGTGCAGACGCCGTTGCCGTCGCAATAGCGCGGCTGGGTCGAATCCGACACGCACACCGGCGCCGCGACCGGATCCTCCGTGCCCGACGGGATGTTCGAGCAGGTGCCGCGCTTGTTGGTGACATTGCACGCCTTGCAGGTGTCCGTGCAGTCGGTGTCGCAGCACAGGCCATCGGCGCAGTGCCCGTTCGCGCAGTCGGTGAACGTGCCGCACGCCTGACCGTTCTTGCCCTTGCACTGCTGGTTGGCGTCGCACGCTTGATCCGCCGTGCAGGTGTCGTCGCCGACACCCGGCAACACGTTGCTGCACACCCCGAGCGTGGTCGCGCCCGGGACGTTGCACGCGCGGCACGTGCCGGGACAGGAGGCCGCCGCGCAGCAGACGCCGTCGACGCAGTTGCCCGACGCGCAGTGCGACGCCGTCGTCGCCGAGCACGGAGACCCGTTGGGGCGCGGCATGTTGTTGGGTGAGTACGTCCAGATCTCCTCGGGCCCGTACGTCGTGTCGGCGTCGACCGTGCCGCCGAACAGGAACGTCGATCCGTGGCTCGAATCGTAGATCAGCGTGGTGAGGTAGCGCGGAAGCGGCGCGATCCCGACCGTCGGCGTGGTCTGGGTCCACCCGAGCGAGGACGGGTCCCACTCCCAAGAGTCGTTGAGATCCACGTTGTTGGTCGTCGGATTGCCGTGTCCGCCGAACATGATGATCACCCGCCGCCCACTGTCGTAGACGATGGCGTGATAGTAGCGTCCCGCCGGGATCGGCGACGACGCGGCCGGCACGAGCGAGCCCCACTGGCCAGTGTTGACGTCCCACTCCCAGATATCGGTGTTGTACGAGTAGGCCGCCGGGGCGGCGTCGTAGCTGTATCCGCCGATCATGACGATCTTGCCGCGATCCTGATCGTAAGCGACGTCGGTGTAGCTGCGCGTGGCGACATCGGTCGGAATCGTCGTCGGCGTCCGGTTGGTCCATATCGCGGTCGTCGGGTCGAACTCCCAGACCTGGGTCGCACCGGCGGCGCCGCCGTACATCACCACGCGATCGCGCACCGAATCGTAGAAGAGCGACTGGCTGTAATTCGCGGGCGGCAGCGGGCTGTTGACCGTCACCGGCGACCAGGACATGGTCCCGGGCGCCCAGGCCCAGAAGTCGTTGAAGGTCTTCGCGCCGGTTCCGCCGAACAGGTACATGAGGTCGCGCTTGCTGTCGTAAGCCATGGCGCTGAGCTGGCGCGGGTCGGGCTTGGCGGCGAACGTCGTCAGGTCCGTCCAGAGCTGGTTGGTCCCCGACCACTGCTGGATGTCCTGGTGGTAGGGGTTGGCGTCGGTGGACCTGTAGCCGCCGAACAAGATCAGCTGCCCGCGCTTGCTGTCGAACGCCAGCGCCGGGCCCGTACGCTGGATCGGGCCGACCAGCGGAATCGATTGGTTGGTGAACAGCGCCTGCGCGCCGTCGTAGTTCCACAGGGCCCGCAAGAAGCCGGTGCCGCCGAAGGCGACGCTGTTGGCGTGCACCGGATCATAGACGAACGTGTTGTAACTGTAGGGCGGGATATTCGCGGTGTCGGACTTCGTGAACGGGATTGACGTCCAGGTCGGCGTCACCGGATCCAGCTCGTAGACGACGTTGGCGTAGCCGTACTCGTAGAGCACGGTCTTCGATCGGGACGTATCGTAGATGATGTGGTCGAAGCCGGCGTTGGAGTAGTTCGACGGCGCCGTGCCGGTGGTGGTGTCGACCGCCCAGCTGCCGGTGTTGCACGCCGGGCCGGGACCGGCGGTCCACTCCCAGGTTTCGTTGGTCCAGGCGCCGACGGCGGTGCCAGTGCCGGTATTGCCACCGCGCATGATCACTTTCTGGCGGACGCTGTCGTAGGCCAGCGACTGGCCGAAGCGAGGAGCCGGCTTGGTCGTCGTCGGCGTGCAGTCCTCCCAGGTGCCGGTGGCGCCGTTCCATTCCCAGAGGTCGTTGCGACGGAACGTGGTCGCATCGTAGCCGCCGAACATCACGATGCGCTGGCGGTCGGGGTTGTAGACCATCGCGTGATCGTGACGCGCCGTCGGTTGGGGGGTCACGTTCGGCCGCTGGACCCAGGCCGATCCGATCGGATCCCACTCCCACTGCCCGTTGATGTAGAAGCTGGCGCTCGGCTGCCAGCCGCTGAACATGAGGACCTTCTTGGTCCCCGGATCGTAGGCCAGCGCGTGTCCGGAGCGCGTCCCCGCGTCAGGCCCGGTGTTGGCCCGCTGGGTCCAGCTCACGCGCGCCGGATCCCACTCCCAGGTGTCGTTGAAGAACGGTCCGGCGACGGCGCCCTGGCCGCCGTACATCACCATGACCTTGCGATCGGAGTCGTAAGCCATGGCGTGCGAGTAGCGTCCCTGCGGCCAGCTGCCCCACAGGTTGGTCCAGGTCGCCTCGGTCGAATCGACCGCCGAGCGGGTCACGACAGCGGCATCGTGATCATCCTGCCCCGACGGTGTCGATGCGCGGTCGATGCAGCCGCCGAACGAAGTCGCCGTGGCCGCCACGGTCACCAGCGTCGCCAGCGACGAAAGCCCCCTTTGAATCTTCTCTCCGCCGAGACACGTCATTCAAAATACCCTTCCACAGGCTAAAGAACGAGGAACCCTAAGCTGGTAACGGGGGGAGCGGCAAGATGTTCCGCGCAACGTGCCGGTATTCACTCGGCGGACGCGCTCGCGAAACACGCTCGCGGCGGGCCGGGGTCCGTACGTATAATCCCGCCGCGCTGACGCCCGGCGACTCTCGACGATGATCACGACCCGTTTCGGCACGCGAAATCTCGTAGGTTTGTGCGCCCTTGCCGTCGCCGCCGCATTGCTGTGCGCCGCGCCGCCCACGTGGGGGGCGCCCGCGGCCGCCCCCGCCGACGCCGCGCACCGCGAGGAGGCCAAGGCCGAATTCAACCAGGGCAACGTCGCCTACAACCTCGGCAAGTACGACGAGGCGATCGCGCACTTCGAGAAGGCGTACAGCCTGTCGCGCGTGCCCGAGATCCTGTTCAACCTCGGGCAGTGCTACCGGAAGGTCTGGGAAGCCGACAAGAAGAGCGAGCTCGCGCGGCGCGCGCTGCACTACTACCAGGCGCTGGTGCGCGAAGCGCCGCAGTCGCGCGTGCGCGCCGACGCCGATCAATTCATCGCCGAGCTCGAGCCGGAGGTCGCGCAGGCGGAGGCGCGCGAGCGCCAGGGGCTGATCGACAGCGCGCGCGGCGCCGAGGCGCTGCGGCTGGCGCAGACGTTCCTGCGCGACGGCCAGCTCGCCGACGCGGCGTCGACGGCCGACCGGCTATTGCACGGACCGGACAACGGACGCGAGCTCCTGGCCGAAGCCCACGTGGTGCGCGGGCGAGCCGCGGCGCGCCTCGGCGATGCGCTGGGCGCCGAGGCGCAGTTCCGGCGCGCGCTGGAGCTGCGGCCGTCGGCGGAGCTCACCGACGCCGCCCCCGCGGAGTCGGCGGCGTTCGATGCCGCGCGCCGCACCGTCGCGCCCGGCGGCCTGCGCCTGGTGCTGGCGCCCGCGGGCGAGGCGCCCGCGGGCAAGCCGTGGGAGATCGCGGTCAGCGTCGAGGGTGACAGCGAGCAGATGGTCGCGACGCTGGAGCTCGGCTACCGGCGCGGCGACGGCGGCGCGTTCGTCACCGCTCGCGTGCCCTACGCGCCGATCGGCGGCGCGCCGCCGTCGGGCAACGGAGCGGGCGCGGCCTCTTCGCCGGCCATCGCGGGCGGACCGCGCGCGGCGGCGCTGGTGCTGCCGGCCGCCGCGCTCATCGCCGGCACGCGCGTCGAGTACTACGTCCGCGCGCTCAACGCACAGGGCAGCGTGCTCGCGGAGAGCGGCACGCCCACCCTGCCCTTCCGCCTTCAGGTCGCGGCGCCGGCTGTCGCCGCCGGTCCCGGCGACGGCGCGGGGGAGCCGCCACACACGCCCTGGTTCAAGCGGTGGTGGGTATGGACCATCGTCGGCGCGGTCGCCCTCGGCGGCGGCGCGGCCGCCTACGCCGGCACGCGCGGCGACAGCCTCACCAGCTACTCGACGCCGACCAAGCAATGAGCTCGAACCTGCGACGAACGACGACGATCCTGCTCGCGCTGGCCGCGCCGCTGGCCGCGCCGGCCTGCAGCTCGCCCAAGGGCATCCGCGTCGATATCGACATGGCCGGGTTCGACGCGACCGCGAGCACGCTCAAGCTGACGGTCACCGCCGATCCCGGCGGCTTTCGCGGGGACATGCCGACGCTGCCCGAGCAGAGCGTGACCATCTCGTACGACGCCACCGACGACCTGGTCATGACCTTCGACGCGACCAGGGGGTTCAAGTTCGGCGGCAAGCTCTCCTTCCGCCTCGAGACCGGCAACAGCGCGGCGCTGAGCATCGGCGCTGACGCGCAGGCCTACGACGGCACCGGCGCGAAGATCGCGTCGGGCAAGACCAGCGGCGTCGCGCTGCCGGCGGGCGGCGACGCCGAGATCTCGATCCAGCTCGCCAAGGACAACGACATGACCACGGTCGATACGACGATCGTCGATCTCGCGACGACCGTGCCCGACCGCACGGTGACCGGGCTGTCGAACAAGGCGCCGCTCTCGACGGTGGCGATCTGCGATCTGCAGGGCGCCGGCGGCGGCGCGCTGGTGATCGGCGTGCCCGCTGCCGACTCGCCGACCACGCCAGGCACCGGCGCGGTCTACGTCGTCTTCGACGGCACCAGCACCGTCGATCTCGCCAACCCGACCGCGGGCCAGGAGTTCCACGTCTACGGTGTCAACAGCGGCGACCAGCTGGGCGCCGCGATCGGCTGCTTCGACTTCGACAACGACGGCGCCGACGATCTCGTCATCGGCGCGCCTGGCGCCTACGGTGCCAGCAATCAGCCGGGCGCGGGACGGGTCTACGTGATCCGCGGGCGGTCGGGGCTGCCCAACGCGACCATCGATCTGTCGCAGAACCAGGCGGACGTCGAGTGGGTCGGCGGCACGACGCAAGGCCACCTGGGCGCGCAGCTACTGGCCGCCGATCTGCAGGGCGGCAGCCACGGCGAGATCTTGATCTCGGCTCCCGGCGAAGGAGCTGGCATCGTGCATCTGGCGGTGCCGACCCCGATGCTGGGAGTCCCGGTGGCACCGCGCCCGCTGGGCGGCACGGCCGGTCACGTGACGTTCGGCGGGATCGCGCCGCAGTCGATCGCGGTCGGCGATCTCGACGGCGACGGCAGCAGCGCCGGCGGCTCTGACGTGATCTTCGGCGATCCGCAGTTCGTCGACGCGACCAACGCGCGCGTCGGCGCGGTTCACGTGTTTTCGAACGTGGATCCGACCGGCACCATGGCCTTCGACGTCGGCGCCACCGGCACGGCCGGACCGGCGCGGCGGATCACCGGCCTGGCCGCGAACGACAACCTGGGCGCGGCGGTGCTCGCGCTCGACGTTTCAGGCCAGGGCGCCGATCTGATCGTGGGCGCGTCGGGCGAGAGCAACGCGACCGGCGCGGTGCGGATCTTCAATCACGACAGCCAGATCTTCACGACGCCGCAGGCTCCGAAGTGGGTCATCGCCGGCGCCATCGCCGGCGGCCGGTTCGGCGCGGCGCTCGCGGCTGGGCCATCGGCGGTCGTGACCACGGCGCCGCTGGTCATCGGCGCGCCCGAGTCCGCATCGGGTGTGAAGGCGAGCGCCGGCGCGGTCTACACCTACAAGCGCCTCGTGAACGGCGGCCTGCCGGTGCTGCTCGAGAAGATCGAGGGCGCGGCGGCGATGGATCGGCTGGGCGCAGCGGTCGCGGCCGGTGCGATCGGCCCCAACGACCCGGTCGCCGACGTGCTGGCTCTGGCCCCGGGCGCGAACGGCGGCGTCGGCGTCGCCTACGTGCGCTCGGGTCGCTGACGCCAGCCGCTACACCCACTACGGACGGTAGGAAACCAGCAGCAGGAACGCGGCGCGCGCGACGAAGCCGGGCGCGGTACGGCCGGTCGCCGCGCGCAGCGACGAGACCACCGCCACGCCGGCGAGCACGGGAAGCCACGGCCCCGGCGTGGCCAGGAATGCGATCGCAGTCGCCACCCCGGCGGCGGCGAGGCGCCGGCGCGGCCAGGCCTCCTCGAGCGCGCGCTGGACGGTGCCGCGGAAGATGAGCTCCTCGCCGAGGATCGAGGGCAGGCTGGCCATCGCGATGTCGAGAGGAAGGACTGGCCCCTCGCCGCGCAACGCCCAGCCGGCGGCGCCGCCAACCACGAGGCCGATCACGTTCGACGGTATCGCGCCCAGGCGCGCGGGCATCTTCGGGCGGCGCCGCAAGTAGAGCGCGGTGACGACCGCCAGCAGTGCGCCGACCGCGAGCACCGCGATCTGGATCGCGACCGCCCGCTCTTCGTCGGCGAGCGCCGCGCCCTTGACGACAGCGCGGCCCAGCAGCGCGCTCAGGAGCGCGAGCACGGCCGCATCGCCCAGGCGCACCGCGCGCCGGCGCGTGTGCTCGGGGTCGAGGCAATCGGCCGCCTGCCGCATGCCCGACGACCAGAGCGCCAGGCCCGCGAAGACGTACAGCCCGAGCCAGCGCCAGCGCTCGGGGCCCGCCTCGTCGAGCACGACGTTGTAGAGCCCGCCGACGAGCAGGAACAGGTAGATCGTCGCCGGCCCGATCGCCGGGCGCTGATCGTCGGAGAGATCCGCCGCCTGGCAGGCGAGCCCGATCGCGACGAAGGCCATGCCCGCGGCACCCGCCGCCACCCAGAGCGCGAGCTCCATTCGTTCTCCCATCGTCGCTGCCGCCACGCCGGAGGACAGCGACAGGAACGTCGCGCTCGATAGAGCTCCGAGCACGATCGCCCAGGCGCGCGCCTTGCCGAACATCAGGCGGCCGATCGACACCGGCACCGTGCGCAGGATCCAGAAGCAGCGGCGCTCGGCCTGCATGTGCACCAGCGGTCCGATGGTCGCCATGTAGAGACAGAGCGAGAACGAGAGCTTCGCGACCCGTTGCAAGCTTGCGGTCGACCAGGCCCAGCCGGCGGCGCCGAAGATCTGGATGCCGACGAAGATGATGGGCGCCATGACCAGCGCCAGCAGCTGCGAGCGATCGCGCGTGATGAGACGCAGATCCTTGGTCGCGATGGTGATCGGCCGCGTCGCCGGAGCGGCGCGCGCGCTGGCGTCGCCCCAGGGTGTGCCCGCCTCCTCCCAGCCGTGCATGCCGGCGCGGCGCGCGACGACGAACGCCAGCGCCAGCGCCGCGCCGGTCGCCACCACCAGGACCGCGATGGCGCCGGCGACCGCGAGCGGCTCCCCGCGCTGCAGCGCCAGCAACGGACGGACCAGCGCCGCGCCCGGCGTGTACGAGATGATCGCCCGCCAGGGAGCCACGGCATCGGCGAGCTCACGGGGCGCCCGCAAGATCCAGGTGCCGGTCATCCAGAGCACGGCCAGCGTCAGCGCGGCGGCCAGCCGGAGCGCCATCCAGACCGGACGGCGGCCGCCCGGCGGCGTGTAGCGGACGAGCGCGATCTGCGCCGCCTGCGCCAGCGCCGCCACGCCCACCTGCACGGTCACCGACGTCAACGCCGCCACGACCCAGGCCAGGGTGCCGAGCCGCCAGGTGATCGCCGCCGCGATCAGCACCGGCGCCAGGAACAGCGCGCCGAGCGGATCGATCACCGCGCCGGCCAGGCTGCGCGCCACGATCAGCGACGACAGCGACGTCGGGCGCGACAGCAGGAACTCGTTCTCGGGCGAGCCGGCGAGCACGGCGTCGCTGGCCGCCGCCTTGGCCGACAGCGTGCCGAGCAAGATCGCGCTGACGACCAGCGACAGCACCGCCGACTGGCCACCGAGATCGGTCGCCTCGACGATGGCGGCGAACGACTGCGAGAACAAGCCGACATAGGCCGCGGCGGTGATGAGGCCGACGAGGAGCGGCAGCGCCGGGCTCGGCCCCGACGCGCGCCCGCGCCGGCGCCAGCGCAGCATGTTGCGCAGCAGGCGGAGGCGAAGGCCGATCAGCACGCGCGTGAGGCGCCACATCGAGATGGCGGCGCCGCTGCCGTACGCGCTGGCCACTAGGGCTCCGTCACGCGGAGGAAGAGATCTTCGAGGCTGGTCTCGGGCGTGGCGGCGTAGCGCGCGCGCAGCTCGGAGGGTGTGCCCACGGCCTGCAGGACGCCGTTGCGGATGATCGCCACGCGGTGACAGATGCGCTCCGCCGCCTCGAGCAGGTGCGTCGACAGGAACACCGTGCGTCCGCCGGCGGCGAGCCGCGCGATGGTGTCGCGCATCTCGCGCGCGCCCTTGGGATCGAGGCCGTTCGTCGGCTCGTCCATGATCAAGACCTGGGGCTCGTGAATCAGCGCCATCGCCAGCGCCAGCCGCTTCTTCATGCCGTGCGAATAGGTCACCGTGAACGCGCCCGCGGCGTCTCCGAGGCCGAACGTCTCCGCCGACGCGCGCGCGCGCGACCGCGCCTCGGCGGCCGTGAAGCCGTGCAACCCCGCGACCAGCTCCAGCGATTCGTAGCCCGACAGGTACGGATACAGAAAGGGCTCGTCGGGCAGATAGCCGACCTCGCGCTTGAGCGCGACCGCGTCGCGATGGCAGTCGCGGCCGCGGATGCTCGCGCTGCCTTCGGTCGGGCGCAGCAGGCCCATGAGCAGGCGGATGGTCGTGGTCTTCCCCGAGCCGTTGGGCCCGAGGAATCCCATCACCTCCCCGGGCTCGGTGCGCAGCGTGAGCCGATCGACCGCGCGCTTGTCGCCGTAGAGCTTGGTGAGCTGAGCGGTCTCGATCACGGGCCGGCGGAGTCCGGCGCGGCCTCGGCGTCCGCGGACTCACCGGCGGGCGCGACGGCGGGCGCCGGGTGCCGACGCAGGCTCTCGAGGTCGAGCGGATCGATCGACCTTCCCGCCCGCGCCCCGGCGGCGTCCGTCCCCGGCTCGCGTGCCCACAGGCCGAGCCGCGCCAGCTCTGCGCGCGGCGCGAGGTCGGCGCCGAACAACGCGGCCACAACCTCGATGGGGCGCGCGCTGCCCTCGTGGCTCACGGCCACGCGGAAGCGCACCAGCGCGCCGTCGGGCCAGTCGAGCCGCGCCCGCACCCGGTCGTCCTCGAACAGCTCGATCGAACGCAGAGACTTGCGCACGTCGACCACGCGGCCGATGCCGCGATCGGAATGCCGCTCGATCCGCAGCGGCGTGCCGGCGGCGTCGGCAAACCGCGCCAGCGCGGCTCCGACCTCGTCGTCGGCGCCGGCGGGCATCCGCGCGGCGAACTCCGCCTCGGCGATCACGCGCCCGAGCGCGCGATCATTGTCGCCCAGCGACGCCGCGCCGAGAAAATCGACGCCGTTCAGCGTGACCGCCTGCAGGCGGCGCACGAGCTCCGCCGGCGCCACGCGATCGATGAGCTTCACGTCGAGGAGCTCGCCCAGCGACGGGATCCCCAGCCCCAGCGCCGGCCCGAACGACAGCTCCGGCTTGGGATGAAAGCCGATCGAGTAAAACACCTCGAGCCCCGCGCGCCGGAACACCCGCGGCAAGTGGCGGATGAGGTCGAGGTGTCCGAGGTAGGCGATGCGGCCGAGCTTGGTGTAGCGCAGGCGATAGCGCACGCCGTCGGCCTGGCTGATGCGGGTCGCAGGCTGCGGCCGGCGCGCTTTCGCCCCGGCGGCCGGCCGCGCGGGCGCGTCGCCGCCGGTACCCGCCCGGGCCACCGACGGCGTCCACGCGTTCATGCGCCGGAGGTAGTAGAGCCGCTCGGCCTTCATTCCTTCGAGATCGCAGGCGACGCCACAGTCGTAACAGACCAACTTCTTTGGCGCAGCCTCCTCGGCGGCGGCGACGCTGCTCGGATGCAGGAGCTGCTTGTACGGCTTGCCGCACGGCGGAGACAACCGGTCCTTGAGGGCCTTGCGGTACTCCTTGACCAGGAAGTCGGGCTCGAGACCGATGTCGATGTGATCCCAGGGCAACCGCGCCGTGACCGGGATGGTGCCGAGGTAGCGCTCGACTTCGAGCCCGGTGCGCGCCGACGTCTCTTCGATCGCCTGGTCCCACAGATCGATGCGCAGCACGTCGTCCCAGCCGTCGAAGCGGCAGCCGAGCCGGAACGCCGCCTCGAGCAAGTCGCTGACCGCGCGATCGCCGCGCGAGAAGATGCCCTCGATGTGCGATTGGTGGTTCTCGTGAGTCTTGAGATCGACGCGCAGCTTGCGCGCGAGATCGCCGAGCAGCGTCTGCTTGCGCTCGGTCTCCGCCGTCGTGTCCATCGCCGCCCACTGGAACGGCGTGTGCGGCTTGGGCACGTGGGTCGACACCGACGCGGTCACGCGCGCCGCCCGCAGGTGGCGGTGCCCGATCTCCTGCACGCGCGCCGCGGTCTCGACGATGCCGACCACGTCGGCGTCCTCCTCGGTCGGCAGGCCGATCATGAAGTACAGCTTCATGCGCTGGAAGCCGCGTCCGAACACGCGGTGCGCCGACTCGACGATGTCTTCCTCGGTGACGTTCTTGGTGATGACGTCGCGCATGCGCTGCGTGCCCGCCTCGGGCGCGAAGGTCAGGCCGCCCGCGCGCATGGTCGCCATCTCGCCGAGCAAGTCTTCGTTGAGACCGTAGGCGCGCAGCGACGACACCGACAGCGACACCTTCTCGTCGCGCAGGCGCGCCATCGCGGTCTTCACCAGCGGCGTGATGCACGAGTAGTCGGCGGTCGACAGCGAGGTCAGCGCCGTCTCGTCGTAGCCGCCCTTCTTCACGCCGCCGACCAGCGCGTCGACGACCGCGACCGGATCGCGCTCGCGCACCGGGCGGTAGATCATCCCGGCCTGGCAGAAGCGGCAGCCCTCGGTGCAGCCGCGCGCGACCTCGACCGCCATGCGATCGAAGATCGCCTCGGCGTACGGCAACGGCGAGTCGTCGGGGAACGGGAACCGGTTGATGTCGGCGACCCAGACGCGCTTGGGCCGCGCCGGCACGCGCGGATCCAGCGGCTCGCCCACGACGATGAACCCGGTCTCCGCGTCGACCTCGGTGGCGTAGAGCTCGGGCACGTACAGCGGATAGCGCTCGGCCAGCCGGCAGAGACGCTCGCGGCGCGGCACGCCTGCGCGGCGCAAGGCCGCCGCTTCGAGCACGAGCGGCGGCAGGCGCTCCTCCGCCTCGCCGATGAAGAACGCGTCGACGAATGGCGCCAGCGGCTCGGGGTGCGTCGCCGTGGGCCCGCCCGCGATCACCAGCGGCGCGGAATCGCCGCGGTCGGCGGCGCGAAGCGGCAGCCCCGACAGGTCGAGCAGGTTCAGCACGTTGGTGTACGTGAGCTCGTACTGCAGCGAAAAGCCGATCACGTCGAACTCGCCGAGCGGCGACGCCGTCTCCAGGGTCAGCACCGGGAGCCCGCGCTGGCGCAGCTGGGCCTCGCAGTCGCCCCAGGGCGCGAACGCGCGCTCGCAGGCGATCTCGGGCACCTTGTTGAGGATCGAGTAGAGGATCTTCGTCCCCAGGTGCGACATCCCGATCTCGTAGACGTCGGGGAACGCCAGGCACACCCGCGCCGCCACCGCCGCCGGATCCTTGCGCGCCTCCTGATACTCACCGCCGAGATAGCGCGACGGCTTCTCGACCTCGCTCAGGAAATCGGCGTACGGGTGCTTCATGAAGCGCCGAATCTACTCTCCGGGGAGCGTGCAGGCAAAGCGCGCTCTGGACCGCACCGGCGGGGGTAACCAGGAATGGCCGCGCTGCGGGACGTGAGGACGGCTGCGCTCTCTTCGTTGTGGGGCGGGGCGAGTGGGTTTCCCTTCGCCACTCAAACAGTCCTCGGCGCGGTGGACGCGGATCTGCACGGCGGAGGTGGGGCTCGCGCCTGCGGAACTCGCGTCGAAGGGAAACCCACTCCCCCCGCTGGGGACATCGACGTTCACTGCGCCTGGGGCCCGTCATTTTTAAATTTGAGCGATCGGACGAGCGCTCATCCGATCGTCAATGCCTCTCCCGCTGAGTGCCGGCAAGCGATGGCTACACCCGATCAGACACTTAGCGAAGCGCCGTGCATTCACGCACGGTCAACGCTCGTCCGATCGCTCAATTAAAAAATGAGGGGGCCCAGGCGCAGTGAACGTAGGCGTGACCAAGGGCGGGAAGAGTGGGTTTCCCTTCGACGCGAGTTCCGCAGGCGCGACGACCGCGCGCGCCGAGCAAATCCACGTCCACCGCGCCGAGGACTGTTTGAGTGGCGAAGGGAAACCCACTCCTTCCGCCCCCCACAACGGAGGGAGCGCAGCCGTCCTCACGTCCCGCAGCGCCGCCGTTCCTGGTTGCCCCCACCGGTGCGGGCCCCGACGACCGTAGCGACCTACTCGGCGCCCTGGAACACGTAGCTGAACGCGGTGCCGTACTCTTCCGACGACGCCGGAAAGACCCAGCGCGACAGCAGGTCCTTGATACACGGGTCGAGCGCATGGAACGGCGCGGGGCCGTCGACGCCGACGCTCTTGACGCGGCCGGAGATGCCGATGGTGACGTTGACGTCGATCTTGCCGTGCGTGAGCGAGGTGTCGCGCAGCAGCGCGCGCTGGTAGCAGACTTTGATGCCGCCCTTGTTGTTGTTGACGACGCGCGTGATGTCGCCCTGGTTCGGCGTCACCTTGGCCATGGGCGCCATCGGGTTGCGGATCTGCAGCGCGCGGCCCGACGAGTCGCCGAAGCGGCTGGCGTCGCCGCGCTGCTCGGCCGAGAACGCGCTCGGCGACGTCGAGGTCGCCGTCGTGCCACCTCCGTGCAGCGAGGGATTGCGGAGGGACGCGGGACGCGCGGGCTTCTTGCCGCCTACGCGCGCGACCGTCTCGGTCTTGGGCCCCTCGGTATCGCCCGCCGCCTCGTCGGGGTCGACCGCCCGCAGCGCCTTGACCTCCTTGGACGGCTCGGCCGGCGGCTCCGGCGCCTTGACCGCGACGACCGGCGGCGGCTCGACCTTGGGGCTGACAGCGAGCGGTGGCGGCGAGGGCTTCTTGAACGCAAAGAAGATCAGCGCGACGCAGATACCGACCAGCACGACCGCGCCCACCGCCAGCTTCGCCGTGCGCGATCCCGGTCGCGAGCCGGTGGCGGCGGCGATCGCCGCCGACGACAGCCTGCCTTCGAGCGGCCCGATCGGCGCGCTCGGCTGCCGCCAGCTGCCGCCCAGGTTGAGCGCGTTGAGCGCGTCGGATTCACCGCTGGCGATCGCGTTGGGCGCTGCGGCGGCGACCGCCAGCCCGGCGCCGTGAGCCTCCGATCCGTTGTGCGCCTTGTGCGCCTGCAACAGCTCTTTGATCGGCACCGGCGTGTCGAGGATCCCAGACGGGGGCAGAGTCGGCGCGGGAACCACCACCGGCGCGACGCTGGCCAGTCCCAGCCCCACGCTGCTGTGGCTCGCGACCATCGGCGTGTGGCCGTGCGCGCCGTGCGACGCATGGCCGGCCGAGCTCACCGTCGCATACGCGCCGCTGATCCGGCGCTCGGCCGACGCGGGCGCCTGGCTGGGCGGAGGCGGGACCGGTCGCAGGCGCGAGCTCGGCGCCGGAGGAGGCTGGGCGGCCCCACGCTGGCGCCCCTGGATCTCGCGCGCGATCACCGGCACGTCGGCCGGCGGGCGCCACCCGTCGAGCGTGTCGTTCCAGACGTGAATGTCCGAGTTCTTGGGCATCGCGAGCAGGCGATCGACCAGGACCTTGCGCGTGAACGGCCCCTTCTGTACGCCCTCGAGCGCGAGGAACCACTGCACCTCGTCGGTCGGCGCCGGGGCTGCGCCGGGCGGCGTCGGTGGCCGCGCGCGCGCCGCGCTGCGAGGCGGGGGCGCGGCAGCCGCGGGCGGCGATGGCTTGGCAGCGACGTGCGGCCCGCTGCTGATCACCGTGCGATCCGAATCACCCGCGGCGACCGAGATCGGCGCCGACGGAGCCGACTCCTTGACCGTGATGATGTTCGAACAGCTCTTACAACGGATCTTGAGTATTCGACCGCGAACTTTCTCGTCCGCGATGGAGTACTTGGTGAGGCAGCGGTCGCAGACGAATTTCATTCCGGGTGTGAGTTCGCGGCTCCGAGGAGAGCGCTTGGGTTTTGATGACTGATTAGATCGGTCGATTACGCCGTTTCTATAGTCGGAGGGCGGCCCGGGGGGGACGGCCGGCCCAAGGCACAGAAAATTATCACTTCGTTCCGACGAATACCATGGCCCCGACGCCCAAAAGGGTCAGCAAAATCGCCACGACAGTCACCAGGATGAGCCAGCCGCTGCCGCCTGACCGTTGACCGCTGCCGGCCATCGCTAAGATCGCCTTCGGGGAGATCGCCTCCGGTGAGAGGGCCCTCGGGTCGAAACCGGGGGCCGCCGCGATCGGGAGCCCACCCGCGGGAGCCAGCGTGTCGACCGGGGGGACGGACCGGAGCGCGCGCGGCATCAGTTCCGGGGGCAGCTCCCCTACCGATGTAGGTGGTAGGCCCGCTCCCTCCCCGTCCGCCTCCCGGCCCTGGGCGGGCGACGCAGGCGCGAGCCCCATCGGCGCGGCGGCCAGCGGCGTCGCGGGCGAGGGCCGAGGCATGGCGGGCGCGGCTTCGACGCGCATGGTGAACGAGGTCCGGCGGTCGAAGTTCAGCTCCTCCGACTCGTCTGGCGCGATGGCCTTGGGCTCCGAATCAGCCTCACCCAGCTGGCGGGCCTGCGCGACGCCCTCCTCCGTGACCGGCGCGTCGGGGGCGAACAGCTGCTTGAGATAGATCGCCATGCGCCGCGGTCCGGTGCGGAACCCCGACTCGTCGAGGAACTCCTCCAGGTCATTGCGCAGCTCCTCCGCCGACTGGTAGCGATCGGCCGGGCGCTTCTCCAGCGCGCGCATGACGATCAGCTCCAGGGCCGGCGGGTAGTCGCGCCGCACCGAGGTGGGCGGCGGAATCGTCTCCTCGACGATCCGCCGCATGACCTCGTCGGCCGGGCCGCGCCAGAGCCGCTGCCCGAGGGAGATCTCGTACAGGATGATCCCGAGCGAGAAGATGTCCGAGCGGTAGTCGGCGCCCTCCCCCGCGACCTGTTCCGGCGACATGTACGACGCCTTGCCCGGGCGCATCCCCGACTCCTCACGGATCTGGTCCTGGATGCGGGCGATGCCGAAGTCGACGATCTTGGTCTGCCCCTCGTAGCTGACGAGGATGTTCGAGGGCGAGACGTCACGGTGGACGATGCGCAGGGGCGCGCCGTCGGCATCGAAGCGCCCGTGCGCGTAGGCCAGCCCCGCGGCGGCCTGGCTGATGATGTGCAGCCCGTGCTCGAGCGGCAGGTAGTTCTGCACGGCGACGCCGCGCCGGATGATGTCGGTCAGCGTCTCGCCGTGGATGTACTCCATGGCGATGAACTTGACCCCGTCCGCCTCGGCGACGTCGTAGACATGCACGATGCTCGGGTGGTTGAGCTTGGCGGCCAGGCGCGCCTCGTCGAGGAACATCTCCACGACGCGCGGGTTCTCCGCATAGCGCCCCTGCAAGAGCTTCAGCACGAGCTGCTTCTCGAAGCCACCGACGGCGCGCTGGCGCGCGACGTACAGCTCCGCCATTCCCCCCGAGGCGAGGTGCTTGACGATGGTGTAGCGGCCGACTTGACGACCGATCAACGCGGCTCGCATTTCGGCGCGATCCGCGTGACTCGTACTACGCTCCATGCAGACCGCATATTAGTCCGAAATCATCGACGTTTTGCCAGCATCTTGCTCGCGGCGCGATTTGTGGAGTAGGCTGGCCAGGCGTGTTGCTGGTGGCCGAAAATGCACGGAAACCCCGCGAAAACGGGGGAGTGCGCCGCGGATTCACCGCCGCGCTCGCGGGCGCGCTCGCCTGCCTGGCCGGGTGCGCGCCGCTGGCGCCGCGACCGCCGGTGAGCGAGGTGCGCGACGTTGCCCCCCTGCGCGCGGCGCCGCGCGAATCGCTGTTCAGCCACTACTGGACGTGGACCGACGAAAAGGGTGAATCGGTCACCTTCGCCCGCTGGGCCGGCCAGCCGCTGGTGGTCACGGCGATCTTCACCCAGTGCCGCGCGACGTGCCCGCGCACGATCGCCAAGCTGCTCAAGGTCTACGAAGGCTTCCGCGCGAAGGGCCGCACGCCGCAGTTCCTGGTGGTCACGCTCGACCCGGCGAACGATACCCCCAAGGTGTTGCAGGACTTCAAGACGTCATCGGGACTGCCTGACTCGTGGCACCTGCTGGTGGGCAACATCCACGACACCCGCGACCTGCGCGACCTGCTGGGGATTCACGTGATCGACGACGGCCCGCACCTGCTGCACGACGGCCGCATTCTCGTGTTCGACGAGATGGGTGTGGCCACGCACAGCTACGGTGGCTATTCGCTCGACGAGGAGGCGTCTCTCTAGAATCCCCAGGACCAGTTGAGGATCCCGTCGTACTGCGTGATGTGCAGATCCCACTCTTTGGTTTGTCGATACTCGACCTTGAGCGCGGTCCAGTCGGTGAGATCGAAGCGCAGGCCCAGGATCCCTTCGAGCGAATCAAACGTCGGAAGGTCGGTCGCCATGGGGTCAGGAATGAAAAATGGATCCTGGCCGCCTTTCGAAGCGATCCGCTCGACCTCGGCATAAGGCGTGAACCGCCCCATCGTGTAGCCGAGGAGGATGAAGCCGCCGTAGGTCGTCCACTGGTGCCCGAGCGCCAGGTGCGCGACGTCGTAGCCCTCGGCGATGAACAGCAGCGGCACGTTGACGTAGGCGATGTGCGCGGCGCCGATGACCTCTTTGATGTCGTTGGGCACGGGGCGGTCGGGCTGGCCCTGAATCACTCCGTAGATTCCGGCGACGCCCGCGCGCAACTCGGGGCGGCCGATCCCCACCACCTCGAATGAGGCGTGGAACGACTTCATGT
Organism: uncultured Myxococcales bacterium; assembly: GCA_964571275.1. GTDB lineage: Bacteria > Myxococcota_A > Polyangia > Fen-1088 > Fen-1088 > DASRQZ01. The sequence continues at coordinate 16,096 of CAZNCQ010000016.1, read as the reverse complement.
CCTGGTAGTCGTGATTGTTGCGAACGTCGTCGACGATCCGGCCTCGGCCGTTGCCGACCGTGGCGTTGAGATTGACCGTGGCGTCACCGACGGGAACCCGCAGGCCGCCGCCGGCGCCGACCCAGTGCACGGGCAAGATTCCGCCGTCGTCCTCGAACGCAACCCAGCGCGGGCGCTCGATCGTCGGCTGCAGCCAGCGACCGTGGTGGTAGGCGTTGTTCCAGTATCCGAAGGAGGTGTGCGTTCGCCCGGCCTCGACGAAGTAGCGCGACGATTGCCAGCGCACGTTGAAGCGCTCGAGGTCGACGCCAATGCTGCCGTCCTCGCCGGCTTCGAACGCCATCTCGGTCGTCGCGACGATGTTCTCGCTGAGCTCGCCGCGGATGAGCACGTCCTGGCCGCCGAGGCCAAACCCAAAGGCGTGTTCACCGGCGTCGGGCTTGCCGCCGCTCATCGAGACATCGCCGAAAAAATTCAGCGAGTATCGCCAGCGCACGTTGCGGATCGTCAACTCCTGGACGGACGAGCCGGCCACCTCTTCCATGGTCCGCGGGCGCATGTGAGTGCGCTCCGCTTCGACCGGCTGAGCGGGCGTTGCCGGCGGCGCCGCCGCTGCCCTGTGACCGAACGTCATCTCGGGCGGCGAGTCGGCGGCATTGCCCGTGTCGTTCGCCGCGTCGGCCTGGGCTGTCTGCACCGGCGCGTCCGCCGGAGTGTCGCCGGGCGCGTCGGCGGTCGCCTCCGCGGGTGGCGCGGTCGGTGATTGCGCCGCCGCGGGCGAGGCGGAGCCGAGAAGGCCGCTGATCGCAACCATGGTCGCAACTGTGGTCGCCACGAAGAGGCTCGCGGACCGTTTGATCGTCGTAGTCACAGAGATCTCCCTGATTTGACGCCGTCGGGGTGGCAGATGAACGGAGCCGGGTCGGGCCGGCAGAGTAGCGCGGTCTTCACTCGAACGAGAAGGAGTAGGTGACCGTCCCTTTCACGCCTCCGCTGGGCGGCGGAAAGGTCCAGTGTCCAAAGGCCTCCACGACGCAAGCCTGCAGCCGCCCTCCGCCCTGCATCACCGCCACCGGAGTCACGCCCAGCACGTGACCATTCGGATCGACCGACGCCCGTACCGTGAGACGCCCGTGCAAATCGCTGCGCTCCATGAGAGAGCGATCGAAGCAGCCTTGAACCTCGGCGGAGTGCGCGCGCACGACCGCGGTCACCGCCTTGGAGTCGATGAAACCCGACGGCGGGGCCGCGGGCACGGGCCGACTGACCGAGGCCGTAGCCGGATCGGACGCGGGGGTCGGTCGGACCGCTGGACGGGCCGGCGGCTCGGACGTCTGCGGCGCCGGTCGCGGCGCCTCGGCGACCGGAGGGGCCGGCGGAGGCGGCGGAGCGGGCGCGGAGGTCGGCGCCGGCACGCTCCGGCTCGAGGACTCCCGGCTCGAAGACTCGCTACTGGCCATCTGCCGCCGCTGGCGCCGGTTGCGCGCGCGATCGCTGCTGAAGCTGGGACCGTGCGGCGGCACGGCGACGTGGCTGGATGCCGGCGGCGTCGAGACCCTAATGACCGATGGCGGGCTCTCGGCGCGCGCGGGCGGCGCCTCGGCGATCCGCTCGGGTTTGTGCTCGGGCTCGGTCGCTTCCGTCGTCGGTACCTTGGCGGCCGGCGCGGCCGGCGCGCGTGGTGCCGGCTCGCCGGTCGGTTGCGGCGCGGGCTCGACGTTCTCGGGCGCCGGCGACGCCACGGCATCGTCGGGACGGCGCGAGCGCAGGAACAGGATCGCCGTCGTGATGGCCACGAAGGTGAGGGCCGCGGCCACCAGGGCCAGCTTGGCGTTCGACATTCCGCGCGGAATCACCAGCGGCGGATCGCTGTCGGCGTCCCGTGAGCGCGCCGACTGGGTCGAGACCTGCGTGAGAACGGTCATTCCCGCAGGGTACGGCGACCCACCCGCGCCCGCCCCGGCGCCAGCGGCCAGACCCGTGCCCGACGGTGCCGTCGGAACCGCGCCCACCGCGCCGTACGCTGCACCGATCTGGGGCGACCCCTCGTTGCCGAGGATGATGGGCAGCGGCGCCGAGTCGCTGTCATTCGGCACCTTCGGCTGGACGACGCCCTCGTCGGAGAGCGCCGCCTTGATGGGAAACAGCTCGCGCAGGTAGAGCGCCGTCTGGCGCGCACCCGTGCGGAAGCCCCCGGCCGCCAGGAATTCCTCCAGATCGTGTCGCATCTCCTCGGCCGACTGCTGGCGAGCCTCCGGCCGCTTCTCCAGCGCCTTCATCACGATCGCTTCCAGCGCCGCTGGATAATCCTTGCGAATCGTCGATGGCGACGGCGCCGGCTCGGAGACGATCCGCCTCATCACCTCGTCGGCGGCCCCGCGCCAGAGCCGGCGGCCCAGCGTGATCTCGTAGAGGATGATCCCCAGCGAAAAAATATCCGAACGGTAGTCGACCGCCTGGCCCTGCACCTGCTCGGGCGACATGTACGACGCCTTGCCCGGATGCATGCCCGACTCCTCGCGGATCTGGTCCTGCACGCGCGCAATTCCGAAGTCGATGATCTTGGTCTGCCCTTCATAGCTGACCATGATGTTCGAGGGAGAGACGTCGCGATGGACGATGCGCAGCAGACCCCCGTTGGGGTCGTGGCGACGGTGCGCGTAGTCGAGGCCCGCGGCCACCTGGCTGACGATGTGGACCGCGTGCTCGATCGGCAGGAACGTGCCGACCTCGACCCCACGCTTGATGATGTCGGTCAGCGTCTCGCCATGGATGTATTCCATGGCGATGAACTTGTTGCCGTCTTCTTCGGCGACGTCGTAGACGTGCACGATGCTCGGGTGATTGAGCTTCGCCGCGAGCCGCGCCTCATCGAGAAACATGGCCACGACGCGCGGATGCTGCGCGTAGCGCGATTGCAGCACCTTGACGACCAGGTTCTTCTCGAAGCCCCCGACCGCTTCCTGCCGCGCGATGTAAAGCTCCGCCATTCCACCGGTGGCGAGATGACCCACGATCGTGTAGCGCCCGACCTGGCGGCCGACGACGCCTTCCCGGCTTGCACTGCGCTCCATCCGACGGGCATCCTAGTACAAACCTGCCACTCCGGTTGACCTATCCTTACACCGCGAGTAGGAATTGACGCGGCCAATGAGCGCCCGAATTCCACACGACGCATCGGTGAATGGGCACCTGGTCGATGGAATATTTCGCTATATCTTCGTTGCAACCACCGCCTGCTTCATTGTGGTGGTGGTCGTCATGCTCGTCGCAGTGGTCTTTCACCGCGCGGGACGCGGCCCGGCCCACTACACGCATGGCAAACATCAGGTGAGCTATGTGCTCACGGCGCTGGTAGCGGCCGCAATCTTCGTCGGCGTCGACCTGGTCGCGATGCGTCGGTCAGCGGACGACCTGCGTCAGCATTTCTGGCATTTCCCCGACCGCGACCCGGCAGCGTTACGCGTCGAGGTCACGGCCCAGCAATGGGCGTGGACATTTCGTTACGCCGGCGCCGACGGACGTTTCGATACTGCGGACGACGTCGTGACCCTCAACGAGCTGCACGTTCCTGTCGCGACACCGATTTACCTGAAGCTCCGTTCCAAGGACGTCGTGCATTCATTCTACTTGCCGAACTTCCGCACCAAAATCGATGCGGTGCCCGGCAACACGACGCGCCTTTGGTTCGAGGCGCGTGAGCCCGGCACGTTCGAGATCGGCTGCGCCCAGCATTGCGGCGTGAGCCACTACAAGATGCGCGCGCTGCTGTTCTCCACCAGCGCCGATGATTTCCAGCGCTGGCTCGCGCGCGCCGCCGGCGATACGGCCCTGCGCCGCGACACCGGGCCGCCCGTCGCCATCCCCGACGTCGACGGCTGGGACTGGGAGAGCTGAATGCCCGCGGACGAAACGGCCGGCGGGGCTGGCGACGAAGCCAGCGGGGACGGCGACGCGGACCCGGCCGACGAGAGCCAGCAAGCGCCGCGCGGCTGGTGGCGGCGCTACGTCTTCTCGACCGACCACAAGACCATCGCCAAGCAGTTCCTGTTTCTCGGGCTCGGCTTCCTCGCGGTGGGCGGCTTCCTGGCGATGTTGATCCGCTGGCAGCTCGCCAACCCAGGCGCGCCCTTCCCGCTCGTCGGCAAGCTGCTCTACGGCTCGTCCGGCGGCGTGATCTCGCCCGCTGCCTATACCGCGCTCTTTACGATGCACGGGACGATCATGATCTTCTTCGCCATCACGCCGATCCTGATCGGCGCGTTCGGCAACTTCTGCATTCCGCTGCTCATCGGCGCCCGCGACATGGTGTTTCCGCGCCTGAATCTTCTTTCATTCTGGTCGATGTTCCTGTCGACCGCGATCCTGACCGCGTCGTTCTTCGTGCCGCTGGGCGCGCCGCAGGCGGGATGGACCGCCTACCCCACCCTGTCGACGGCGATCGGAACGCCGGGGCTGGGGCAGACCCTGTGGACGGTCGCGATCTACTTCAACGGCGCGTCGTCGATCATGGGCGCGGTGAACTACATCACGACGGTGATCCGCCTGCGCGCGCCGGGCATGGGTTACTTCCAGATGCCGCTCACCGTGTGGGGCTTCTGGCTGACGTCGATCCTGAACGCGCTGTTCGTGCCGGTGCTGGCGGCGGGGATGGTGCTGCTGTTCTTCGACCGGGTCTTCGGCACGCAGTTCTTCATCGCCGGCACCGCGATCCGCGGCGGCGGCGATCCGATCCTGTATCAGCATCTGTTCTGGCTGTTCGGCCACCCCGAGGTCTACATCTTGATTCTGCCCGCCTGGGGCATCGTCTCGGATCTCCTCTCGTTCTTCGCGCGCAAGCCGGCGTTCGGCTACCGGGTCACCGTCTGGTCGATGATCGCGGTGGTTGTCCTGTCGTCGCTGGTCTACGGCCACCACATGTTCGTCACCGGCATGAGCCCGATGTTGGGCGAGAGCTTCATGCTGCTGACCATGATCATCTCCGTGCCGGCGGTGGTGCTGTTCTTCAACTGGCTGGGCACCATCTGGCGGGGCGCGATGCGCACGACACCGCCGATGCTGTTCGCGCTCGGGCTGGTCTTCACGTTCGCGATTGGCGGGCTGACCGGGCTTTTTCTCGCGGACATCGAAGCCGACGTCTACCTGCACGACACCTACTTCGTGGTCGGGCACTTCCACCTGATCATGGCGGCGGCGCTGCTGCTGGCGGCGTTCGCGGGCATCCATTACTGGTTTCCCAAGATGTTCGGCCGGATGATGAACGGCCCGCTCGGCAAGCTGCACTTCTGGCTGACGATCCTGCCGCTCAACGTCGTGTTCTGCGGGCAGCTCTTGATCGGCTACGCCGGCATGCAGCGGCGGCTCTACGATCCGTCGGCGTACGAGTTCTTGCGGCCGTTGCTCGAGCTCAATCGCGGCATCTCGCACGCCGCGTTTCTGCTGGGCGCGGCGCAGCTGATCTTCGTGGTCAACTTCTTCTGGAGCCTCGCGCGCGGGCGCAAGGCCGAGCCCAACCCGTGGCAGGTGGGAACGCTCGAGTGGACGGTGCCGTCGCCGCCGCCGCACCACAACTTCGATCGCATCCCGATTGTCCGTCAGGGGCCGCACGAGCTCGGCAACCCGCGGGTCATCGAGGCGCTGGGCCGCGACTGGCTCGCGCAGGACGAGGAGATGCCTTGAGCAGGGTGGCAGGCGCGGGCGGCGCGGAGACCGGCGGTGGGCGCACGGCCGCGGCGCGCGACGTCGATGCCACGATCGGCATGACAATCCTGCTTGGCGCGTGGGTCATGCTCTTCGCGGCGCTGTTTCTCGCCTATGGCGTGGTGCGCGTGCAGGCGAACGAGTGGCCGCCGTTTGGAGCGCCGCGCCTGCCGCGCGGGGTGCCCGCGCTCAACACGCTGCTGCTGATCGCGTCGAGCCTGCTGTTGCGGCGCGGGCTGGCGCGCGCGCGCGGCGGTGGCGCCTCTTCGGTGGCGACAGCGGCTGCGGCGGCGGCGCTGCTCGGCGCCGGCTTCCTCGGCGCGCAGCTTGCCGTCTGGCGCGTGATGCTCGCGCGCGGGCTGTTCCCGAGCTCGGGAGTCTACGGATCGGTCTTCTTCGCGCTCACCGGATTTCACGCGCTGCACGTGCTCGGCGGCGTCGTCGCGATCTCCGTGCTCGCGGTCCAGGCGGCGCGCGCGCGGCGCCGCGGTCGGGCGCCGCTGCGCGCGCTGCGGCTCACCGCGCTCTACTGGGACTTCGTCGCGATCGTCTGGGTCGCGATGTACCTGGCGGTGTACTGGCTGTGAGCGCGGGTATGAAGGCGATCTTGCCGGTCGCGCTGCTGGGCGCCGCGGTCGTTGCGTCCGGAACCGCCTGCAAACCGCGCGGAACCGGGCCGGCTCTGACGATCGCGGGCCCGATGACGCTGGGTGGTCGCGCGGTCTCGACCGAGCACCTTCGCCACGGCGGCGAGGTCTACACCCACTATTGCCGTCCCTGCCACGGCGCCGACGGCGACGGCAACGGAGCGTCGGCGCCCGGCCTGCGCCCGTCGCCGCGCGACCTGCGGCGCGGGATCTACAAGTTCGGCTCGGTCGCCGCAGGCCAGTTGCCCACCGACGACGACTTCGTACGCATCATCAAGAGCGGCCTGCACGGCACCGCGATGCTCGCGTGGGACGTGCCACCCGCGGAGCTCGACGATCTGATCCAGTACACCAAGGCGTTCTCGCCGCGCTGGCAGACCGAGAAGGCGGGCGAGCCGATCCTGCCCGCGCCCGATCCCTGGATCGGCGACGCCAGCGGCGCGATCGCACGCGGCCTGCGCGTCTACCACGGCCTCGCCCAGTGCGCGGTCACCTGCCATCCGGCCTACGCGCCGAAGAGCGCGATCTACGACGCGGCCAAGGAGCTGACGCACATCGAGCTGCGCGCGTTCCGCGACGATCTCTACGCGCCGATCGCCAAGGACAGCGACTTCGGCTTCAAGATCCTACCGCCCGACTTCACCTTCACGCCGTTGCGCGCGGGCGAGACGCTGCCCGACATTTATCGCAGCATCGCCGCCGGCATCGGCGGCACGGCCATGCCGACCTGGAAGAACGTCCTGCCCGAGGCCGACCTCTGGGCGCTGGTCCACTACGTCGCTTCACTGGTGGCGCTGCGCGGGACCCCGGCGGCCGACCAGCTTCACGAGCAGCTGATCAATCAACCGCCCTGGTCGCCGCCTGCGCTCGACGGCGGCGCGGATGGCGGCAGCAACGACGGCAGCAGCGCCGACGCGGTCGGGGCGAGCGACGCGCGCGCGGCGGGCGCGCGTCCGTAGAGCACGCGCCGCACGATCCAGATCGCGATCCCTGCGACCGCAAACGGGACCAGCAGGAAGAGCCCCAGCAGCTCCAGCGTCGGCGTCAGCGCCGGCCGCTCGGCGAGGCAGTTCGGACAGAGCGCCCACGCCGCGCGCGACGGCCACAGGACTCCGAACGCGATCGCCGCGCGCACCACGCCCGTCATCGCGCGCCCGCCGCCCGGTAGACGACATCGAGCATGAGCACGACCGTGAATCCGGGCGCCAGCAACAGCGGCGCGAACGCCAGCACCTGGACCACCCGCGGCTGGGCGCGCAGGTCCATGAACACCCATACGATAAGACCCGCCTTGGCCATCGCCAGTCCGGCGAGCGCGGTGATGCGCGCGGCCCGCAGGACGTCGAGTCGGATCACACCCAGCTCCAGCGCCGTCAGCGCCACCAGGACCAGGAACCCCGCCACGTACTGGGCGCGCCCGCGCCGAACGACCCCATCCATTCAGCGCACCGGCAGCAGATAGATGAACGTGAAGATCACGACCCAGGCGACGTCGACGAAGTGCCAGAAGAGCGCGGCGACCTCGAGCCGCCGCGCCAGCGCCGGTCCGCTGCCCCCACCGAGCATGACTCCGGCGAGGACCAGCAATCCCGCGATGACGTGCAGCCCGTGGAATCCCGTGATCACGTAGAACGCCGACGCGAACAACCCGGAGGTGAGCCCCATCGGCGCCCCTCCGTCCAGGAGGTGTCGGAATTCGAAGGCTTGCCCCAGCAGAAAAGCGAGCCCGCACAGGATCGTGGCCGCGAGCCAGACGCGGGCCGCACGCCCCCGCCCCTTGTCGGCCGCCGAAAGAGCCAGCAGCACTGCCAGGCTCGACGTCAGCAGCGTCAGCGTCATCGCCGCCGCGACCGGGATCATGAAGAGCTGCATCGGGTCGGCCCATCCGGCGGCGCGCGCGCGCAACACGCCGTAAGCGAGCAACAGGGCGCCGAACCCCATGGCGTCGGTGACCAGGAAGATCCACATCCCGATCCGGCCAGCGCCTGCGGTCTCGAACGCGACCCCGTCGGGACTGGCTGTCACCTCCGCTCCACCATGAACCGACACACTCATCCTCAACCAAGTGATATCACACACGCGGGCGTCAGCCCATGGCTCCGATCGTACATGCGATCCCGGCGTGCCTGCGATTCCCGCGTGATCACCGCGCCAGCAGCGCCGCGCCGCGCTCACCCCGGTCGGCGCCGCCCCAAACCAGGCAGTCGCCGTCGACGCCTCCGCGCGACAGAGCGAGCGCGCCCAGTCCCAGCATGATGAGCGACAGCGCCGCCCCGGCGTCGCCGAAGCAATCGGCCGGATGCTCGATGCGCATTCCCTCCTGCAGATGTCCCGCGCCGCGGATCTGGGCGACACCCCACTCCTTGGCCCAGTAACTCTCGCCGTTGAGCCCGGCGTAGACGCAGCCGACGTGGCGGCTCGGTGTGCTTGCCCCTGCAGCCTCGAACAGCGCGCCGAACGCCGCCGACAGCCCGTCGCCCCGATGAGGCTCATCGCTGTAGAGGTGGCCCGCCTCCTGTCCCTGCCCGACGCCGGTGATGCGCGCGAGCGGCCGCCGGCCGCTGCGCGCCGCGCTGCCCGCGGGCCCCAGCAACAAGAACGCCGCCCCTTCACCGGGGACGAAGCCGTCGGAGATCTCCCCGGTCTTGAGGCGCCCTTCCCCGTCGAGCGCTTCCAGCAACTCGAGATCGAGGTAGCTGTCGACGGCGCCGACCAGGACCAGCGGCGCCGATCCGCGCCGGTCGCGTCGGGCCTCTCGGTCATCATCGAGGAGGTCGAGCGCGTCGCCGAGCGCGGCGAACGCACCCGCGCGGCCGAGCGCGTAAGTCCGGCTGAGATCCTCGTCGAACCGGCGGCCAATTTGGGCCGCCAGGACTGCGATCATCTCCGGGCCGACCGCAGAGCCGGCTTCCGGGTGGGGTTCGGGGAGCGCCAGCAGTAGCGGCAACGCCACGCGCGCGTCGGATCCGAGCGCCTCCCGCGCGGCCGGTCCCGCGAGCCGCGCGAGCCGTTCCTGGCGCGGCGACAGCTCCTGCGCGGGATCGTCGGGATCATCGAGCTCTTCGACCAGCGCCGGCAGGTCGGCCATGTCGCAGAGCCCCATCACCATCATCTCGCCGCAACGATCGGTCACGTACGATTCCGCGAGCCGACCGATGCCGGTCCGTACCGACGCCGCGGTCTGCCGCGCCGACAACCCCACCGGCGTGACCATGCCGATGCCCAGAATCTCTGCCTCCGTCCGTCGTGCCTTCATCGCGCTCACCCCGCCGCGTTCTTCCTGTTGTGCATCAGCGAATCACCGAGGCGGCAGACGTTGCGCCCCTCGAGCTTGACGTCGAACGAGTACATCAAGAACTCCGCCTCACCCGCGACGACGCCGCTGACCATGCCGCCCGCGCTCCCCGCCTCGTCGCCGCTGGTCATCGCGTACTTCGCGTCCTTGACCATCGGCATGCTGCCGTCGGTGGTCACCGACGTCGGACCGCCCGAAGTGTCGGCCGCCTTGCCGACGTTCGGGTACGGGATCGGCACCGGCCCCGCGGGCGACGGCGTCTTGCACACGTCGGGGAACACGGTGCTGAGCCCGCCGCTCGACTGGTGCACGACCCCCCGCCCGTTCACGAAGACGCTGCACGGCACGGCTCATCCTCCTCGCGGACGTGAATGCGTTCGAGCTTCAAAGCACGCTTGTCGCAACGGAGCGCCGCGCGCCAGGTCAGCGACAGCCGATGCTCGTCCGGCTCGATCAGCACCGTCTCCAGCCGCACCGGCGGGGTCTCCCGGCGACCCGCGACGATCACGTCCACGCGCGGCCGCAGCCTGGGGATCGCCGACTGCAACCGACCTTCGCGGCTGACGCCGTCGAGCCCGATCGGCTCGCCGCCATGCAGCCCGTCGTCGAACGTCAGGCCGGCGCTCGCGGCGTTGCCAAAGCGGAGATCGAAGTCGCGCGGCAGGAACGGCGCGCGCTGCCGAGTCCAGGCATCGTCGTACGTTCCGGCGAACGCCCGGCGTGGCTGCCACGACGGCGCCACGAGACCGAAGCTGGCCGGCGGCGGCCGATCGCCCAGCGTGCGCCAGGCCCGATTCGGGTCCTCGAGGTTGGGCAGCCTCACGCCCGCGCCCCAGCGAAGGCGGCGCAGCGCCCGGAAGCCGACTCCGACCGGATTGCGCTCCTCGGCCGCGACGCTGTCCGCACCCGCGCGACCCGCCGGCAGGACCTCGCCGGCCTCATCCCGGCCGCCGAACGCGCGCTCGTAGATGAGGGGCATGCTCACGAACGGCGCCGGCGGCGTGGCGCCCCCGACGACGCCGCGCCAGGTCCGGTCGCCGACGACCCGCACCACCTTGCGGCGGCCGGCGACGCTGACCGACGCCAGCATCTCGGTGACCGCTCTGCCGCGGGGCGCGTGGGCGGTTCCGACCAGCGCCACGTCCGTGCCCACCTTGCCGACGTGAACGTCGGCGGCGTACTTCAAGCTGGAGGAGTCCGGCTGGCCCCAGTAAACATCGGCGGCGAGCGGCGGCGGCTGCACGTCGCACAACCCGGGCGCCGCAGCGAGCGTGAATGCTCCGCGCACCACCACGAAGAGCGTGTCGACCGCATCGCGGTCGGGCAGCACATGGATCATCGGCGCGAAGCCCGTGTGATTCTCCATCTGAAGCATGCTGATTTATCGACGGGCGCGACCCAGAAGTTTCGCGTCGCATTCGCCGGCAAAAGACGCCAGCCGGCGCCGCTGCTCGGCGATGAACGCGCGCGTCTCGATTTGCAGCTGTCCGCGTGTGCGCACCGCCAGCTCGAACGCAATCGGCCGCCGCCGGCGCATCGGGCCGTCCGCGAGCGCGTCGACCAGCGACCGCAGGCCGGTCGGGCGCCCGCCAAGATAGCGGACGCCCGGATCGAAGCGCCCGCGATTTTGATTCCACCAGCGGATCAGGCCCGGGACGTCCGGCTCCGGCAATCGCTCTTCCGCGCGCGGAACGAGCGCGTCGTCGAGATCCTCGTCCTCGAAGGGCGGAGACTCGTCGTCTTCGTCCGGCGTGGGCCGCGGCTCGACCAGCCCGGCGACCGCCAGATCGAGGCCGGTGATCGCGCAGAATGCCTCCGCCGCGAGCGGTGCGTGGCATTGCTGCGCCAGCAGGTCGATGCACGCATCCGCCCCCGAGCGCCGGCCCCCGAACCCGAGCGCCCAGATCGCGTCGCGCTGGCGCGACGGGCGTCCCAGCCCTTCGACAACGCGCGCATGATCCGCCGCCGAGCCCAGCATCGCCAGCGCCAGCAGCATCGCTGCGCTGCCGCCGACCTCCGCGCCTGCCAGCGCGCGAGCGACGGCCCACGCCTCGGGCATGCCGACGATGAGACCGCTCTCGACCGCGATCTCTCGCGCCTGCAGGTCGGAGCCATCGAGAGCGCGCGCCAGATGCTCATCGGCGACGACGCGCGGCGCATGCCGCAAGAGACGAGCGGCGGCGCGCTGCAACTCGGGGCAGGCCGACGTGATCAGCTCGCCCGCACGGGTCTCGAGCGGCAGACCGCGGAACGCGCACGCATCGAGGAACGCCGCGCGCGCGACGTCGGGCGCGTCACGGCTCGGCGCCACGAGCCCGAGGTAGGACGACGACGACGGAATCAGCTCCAGTCCGCGACGCAACGATTCGAGGCGCGAGCCCGTCGCGCCCCAGAACGCGGCGGCGAAACAGTCGAAGCCCTCCCCCGTCCCGCCGGCGAGCAAGGCGTGCGCCGCCACGGCGACGATGGCCGGCTCACCGCGATCCAGGGCCGGCGCCAGCAGGCGCAGCAGCCGATCGATGTGGGCCTCGCCGGGCACGCAGAGCCCCTCGATCGCGCCCTGCAGCCGGTCCTCGATCCGCCGGTCGACGCCCTCGGGCCGCTCGTCGTGCGCGTCGAGGGCCGCCTCGCGCCACGACCAGAGGAACTCCGCCTCGTCGAGGCTCTCCTCCACGATCGACCAGGACACCGGCGGCGCGTGCTCTGCGCGCCGCTCGAATACCAGCACCGGCGCCATCAGTTCACCCGCACCTGACCGCCGCGGATCCGGTTGGTCCCGGCCGAGCGCGTCTCGACGTACGTCCCGCGGATCACGACGCGTCCGTTGCGCCGCAAGGTGATCGACGCCGGACCGCACGCGATCACCACCTCGTCACGCGCGAAGATCTTCACGCGCGCGCCGTCGACGTCGGCTTCGAAGACACGCGCCCCACGCGCTTCGTCCGGCGCTTCGTCCGGCGCGTCGTCCGGCGCGTCGTCCGGCGCTTCGTCCACTGGGGGCGCCACCGCGGTCAGCGACCGACGCCTCTTCATGATTGCCCGCCCGCTTGCTTCATGCTGCGGTATCGGCAGCGCCGCGCGCGAGTTGCGTGGCGACCGCGACTACGGAGCGGCCGTATGCCGGAAGTGCCGCAGCGCCTCGCGCGAGAACGCCTTCTGCAGCGACCTCGACAGCGGCGCCATCAGCGCGGCCGGCCCCCCGCCGGACACCGACCAGGACTCGATGTGGAACGACACGGCGCCGTCGGCGTCGCGCGCGACGAAAAAGCTCGCGACCCCTTTTTCCGCGTGTCCCTCCAAGGTCACGTAGGTGAACCCGAAGGCGCGGTCGGGCTGGCGCGGACCGAAGAGCTCGACCACCCGCACCGCGGCCTCGACCGCCGCCGGACCAAACATGATTCGTTGAATGATCAGCGCGCCGGTGCGCACGCGACCATCGTCCGAACAGACGAGGCTGCGCATGCGGCGCGGCGAATAGATGTCGTAGCGCCGCAGCGCCTCGGTGGCACGAATGAAGGCGGGCGAGTCGACGCCGTCCGCTCCCGGCAACCCGATCGAGTAACGATCGTGCCGCCCCTGCCGGTCGGTCGGATGCGCGCTCGGCGGGGTCGTCTCCCACTGCGCGCGGCGCGCGTCCATGGGCTCGCGCCGCGCGCGCGCGGCGGTCATCAAGATCACCGCGAGAACCAACCCCGGGCGACGCTGGCTGCCGCGAGCGTCAAGGCGAAGGCACCCGCGCGGGTCAGGGACGCCAGCGCGAAGGCCTTCCAGCGCGCGAGCTCGGCGTGCCGCCGCAGCAGCAAACCGGACGCCAGCACCTCGAGCGGTATGAACAGGTAGCCGACGTAGGCCAGCTGGGAGAGCAGCACCGCGTTCCAGGGCAGCACCGCCACCAGCGCCGCGGTCGCGCGGCCCGCGGGTGGGACGCGCGCGGCCGCGAGCGCGATCGTCATCAGCACGAACGAGCCCGCCAGATCGACCACCGTGACCAGGACCCGGGCCGGCGCGGGCTGCAGATCATAGGCATGCCCGATCCAGGACCAGGCCAGGCCGAGACCGATCAACCCGAGCACGATGAGCCGCTCTCCCCGCTTCATGTGGAGCCGCCGCTAATTCTGACGCTTTTCCTTCTCTCTGTGGAAGGTCGAAAAGGACGACTTGCCACCCCGCTTCACGATCGTGTCGGAGATGCCCTGCATCAAGGCCGTCCAACCCTGTTGCTGGGGCCCGGCGCCGAACCAGCCGACGATGAAGCTGCTGGGCCGGCTCACCCCGCGCGTGTAGTACGTGATCTGATCACCGTTGCGCTGGAAGCCGAACTCGCGCGAGCCGTTCTCGGGGTGCGATCCGGTCTGCGGACAATCGATGGTCTGGAAGACGAAATAGGTGGCGCCGAGCTCGCCCAGGATCACCGAGCCGTTGTCGGGACCTTCGATGTCGATGTCGATGATCTCGCCGACCTGCGGATCGCCGCTGCGCCGTCGCTTGAACACATTGATGGAGTCGAACTTGCCGCTGTGGATGGTTCCGTTCAGATCGCGAGCCAGCTCCAGCAGGAGCGCCTCGGCGGTCAGATTGGCGGGCATGGTCACGTCGACCCGATATTCGTCGTAGACGTAGTCCCCTGTCCCCTGGGTCGCGGATTGCAGAACGGCGTTCCCCGCGGTCAGACCCTGCTTCACGCCCCCGGCGTTGCTCCACCCCTCGGCGCGCAGCCGCTGCCAGCTCGCATCACGCGTGCTCCCTTGCGGCGGCGGCGGGCCGGGGGGTGGCGGTGGTGGCGGCGACGGCGGGATCAGCGGGATCGCGGTCTGCCCGGGTCCCGGCGCGACGGCCGGACCGTGCGCATTCGGTAGGTACGGGACGAGGACCAGCCCCATCCCGAGCGCGACCTCTCGCGTGCGCGGCCCGACAACGCCGTCCGGCTTGAGCCCGAAGTGGATCTGAAACCCGATGGTCGCGCGCGCGGTCTGCAGGCCGAACTTGCCGTCGACGGCAATGGCGGTGATCGCGCCCTTGAGGTCGGGGCGCTGTCGCGCCTTCACCAAGAACGTTTGCCAGGCGAAGACGTCCTCGCCCCGCGTGCCTCGTTTCAGTAGTCGGCCGTTGTCCACCGCGACCCTCCCCCGCTGACGGCAGGCATGTTGTCGTGATCAACGCCGAGTGCGTCCAAAGTTCCCGACCTCGACCGTCTTTATCACGCACCGAGCTGCATCACGCGCCGAACCGCAAGGGACGCCGTGGACGAGCCTGCTTGACGGCCTTGCAACCACCGAAAGAGATCACATCCTTGAGCGGGGCGGAACGTGGACCTTCGCATCGAGCCTGGCGAGCCGCTGCCACACGCGATCCGACGCCTGGCCCAGGGGGAGCTCGGCGAGGCCCACGACGCGGCGGGCGATCGACGGCGCCAGCTGGGCACGCGTGTCCACGACGTGCGCACGGCCGTGAAGAAGCTGCGCGCGCTCAACCGACTGGTGCGTCCCCGGTTGGGTCGGCCCGCGCGCCACGCCGACCGCCGGCTGCGCGCGATCGCGCACGCCGTCGCGCCGTTGCGCGACGACGACGTGGTTCTGAAGACCTTCGACCGCGTGATCGACGGCGTGGACAAGCCGATGCGCACCGCGCTGGCTGGCCTTCGCGCGCGCCTGGCGGCGCGCCTGGCGGCCCGGTCGCGCGCCTTCGGCGAGGACGAGCGTGTGCGAGAGCTGCGCGCCCAGATCGAGCACGAGCGGCGCGGCATCGGGGACTGGACCCCGAACGAGAATCGCTGGCGGGCGATCGACGACGGTTTCAAGCGCGGCTACCGGCGCGCCCGCGAGGCGATGGCGGCCGCGTACCGTTCGGAGAGCGGCACCGCCTTTCACACCTGGCGCCGCACCGTGAAGACCCACCGGCATCAGGTGGCGGCGCTGCAACCGATCGCGCCCGGTCGCCTGACCGCACGGGTGAGCCAACTCGATCGCCTGGGCGAGCTGCTGGGCAACGAGCACGATCTCACCGTGCTCGAACAGGCCATCCGCCGGGAGCGCTCGCGCATCCCCGACCAGCGCCAGCTCGAGCGGCTGCTGCGCCTCGTCGTCGAGCACCGCGCGCTCCTGCGCCGGCGCGCGCGCCCGCTCGGCCTGCGCTTGTTCGCGGAGGCACCGTCGGTGTTTCGCGATCGCGCGAAGCGTGACTTCCGCAGGTTTCGCCAGCGCAGCCGCTGACCCACGCACACCGATCAGAGCCCGATCTTGACGTGGCACGAGGGCGGCACGGTCTCGCAGGTCTCGTTGACACACTCGAGCCCGACCCGGCAATCGGCCGAGCGCACGCATTTGCCGCACATCTCGATCTCGTGCGTGCGCCCGCGCGCGCCGCAGCCGTCGCAGCCCAGCGCCGAGAGCGCAGCGAAAACCGCAACGATGAGCACGGGGTTCATCGCGCCGCTATCTCATGGCGCGACCGCTAG
>CAZNCQ010000015.1:0-59431 GCA_964571275.1 uncultured Myxococcales bacterium | reverse complement strand
ACGAGTTCGGCCACCTGTGCAACATCAACGGGACGCTGCAGCCGCCGCCGCGCGGAGTGGCGATGGACCTGCAGGGCTGTGAGTCGAACGACACGTCGACCGGCCGTTTGACCCACGTCGCCGACGAGATCGCCTTCCTGCGCGGCCTCAAGCCCGACCCCAGCCAGATCATGGTGGCCGCGATCACCGGACCGGCGACCCCCTACAGCATCGAGCTCATCCCCAACCCGTCGACCAACGAGAACATCGCCAACATCGTGCACTCCTGCGTCGAGAACAGCGGCGAGTACGCCGATCCGTCGGTGCGCATCCTGCAATGGGTGCAGGGCTTCGGCAGCAACGGCCTGTTCCTGACCATCTGCGCCGACAGCTTCGCGCCCGCGCTGATGACCATCGCCACCAAGCTGAGCACGCTGCTGGGCCCGCAATGCATCAACGGTGTGCTGCGCGACGGCGATCCGACGACACCGGCGGTCGACCCGATCTGCACCGTGACCGACTCCTACGTCAACCAGGGCACGACGATCACCAGCGCCGTCGAGTCCTGTGCCTCCAACGGCAACACGCCGCCCTGCTGGGCGCTCGCCGACGACGCCATGAATTGTCCCAACGGGCACGTGCTGCAGGTCAACCGCGGCTCCCAGACGCCGCCGAGCGGCCTCAGCAGCCAGGTCTCGTGCGAGCTCTGCCCCGCCGGGGTCACGGAGACCGGTTGTCCGTGATCCACGAGATGAGCCGCTCCGGCGCCCACGTGTTGGCGATGCGATCCGGGTCGACCCAGGCGCGCTCGGCATTGAGCGTCGCGTAGCGGACGCGCTCGAGCTCCTCGGCGCGGTGCGCGTCGCTGGTGAGCAGGAACGTGACGTCGCGCCCGCGTGTGCGGCGCAGCGCCTCGACCGAAAGATCCAGCCGCGGCAGCGCCCCGTTCACCTCCAGCGCGGTGCCGGTCTCCTCGGCGGCGGCGGCGATCGCGTCGATGTCGAGCATGATCGGCGGCCGCCCGCCGATCATGCGCGCCGACAGGTGGCCGATCATGCTCACCGATGGGTCGCGCATGGCGGCGATCACGCGCCGGGTCTGCGCCGCGCGGTCGAGCTCGAAGTGGTCGTGCACCGATGCGACGCACCAGTCGAACGCGCGCCGGAACTCGAGGTCGTAGTCGAGCTCGCCCTCGGCGCCGATGTTCAGCTCGACCCCGTGCAGGAGGCGCAGCGAATCACCGAGCTCGGACTGCAGCGCGCGAAAACGCGCGCGCTGCTCGAGCAGCGCATCGCGCCCCACGCCGGACAGCGTCCCCTCGGCGTGATCGGTGATCGCCAGCACCCGGTAGCCGCGCGCGCGCGCCGCGGCCACCACCTCCTCCAGGGTCGAGCGCCCGTCGCCCGACACAGTCGTGTGCACGTGGAAGTCGCCGATGACGCGCGGGATCGGACGCGGCAGCGCGCCGTTCTCGGCGGCCTCGATCTCGCCGCAGTCCTCGCGCAGCACCGGCGGGATGAACGGCAGGCCGAGCGCACCGTAGATCTGCTCCTCGGTCTCGCTGGCGACGACGCGTCCTCCCTCGACCTCCGAGAGCGCGTACTCGTTCAGCGTCCAGCCGCGCGACAGCGCCCGCATGCGCAGCTTGATGTTGTGGCCTTTGGAGCCCGTGAAATAGAGCAGCGCCGCGCCAATCTGGTGCGCCGCCACCACGCGCAGGTCGACCTGCGTCCCGCGGCGCGTGACCACGCTGGTCTTGGCGGCCCCCCGCCCGATCACGCGGTCGACCAGGCTCATCGCGCACAGCGCCTCCATCACCGGTTCGGGGTCGGCGGCGGCGACCAGCACGTCGACGTCGCCGATGGTCTCGGAGAAACGCCGCAGCGATCCGCACGTGGACGCGTAGCTCACGCCGGGCAGCGCGGCCAGGTGGGCGACGATCCGCTCGGCCAGCGGCAGCGCCACCGAGATCGGCGTGCGTCCCACCGCGCCCTGCTCCTCGAGGCGGGCCAGCGACTGCGCCAGCTTCTCCTCGGACTTTTGCCCGAAGCCCTTCAACGCCCGCAGCTTGTGCTCGGCCAGCACGCGGCGCAGGTCGTCGATCGACTGCACGCCCAGCTCGGCCCGCAGCCGCTGCAACGCCTTCGGACCCAGACCCTGGATGCGCAACAACGCAACCACCGCCGGGGGGTGCTTCTGGCGCAGCGTCTCGAGCTTCATGACCTTGCCGGTCTCGATGAGCTCGCGGATCTTCTCGGCGGTGCTCTTGCCGATCCCGTCGATCTTCTGCAGCTCGCGCACGGTCAGCTGCCCGAGATCGTTCGCCTGCGCCGCGATCGCCTGCGCCGCGCTCTCGTAGGCGCGTACGCGGAACGACTGCGGGTCACCCTCCTCGAGCATGGTGACCTCGCAGAGGTCGCGCAGCATGTCGAGGATCTCCTGCTTGGTGTCAGACATGACTGATGTTGTAGCCTTCAGGCCGTGAGCAAGGAAGAGGATGTCGAGATCCTGACCGTCGCCGTCGACGGGGGGGCGCGCGAGGTGCGCGTCACTCATCCCGGCAAGCTCTACTTTACGAAGCAGGCGCGGCTGTCCAAGCTGGACCTGGTTCGCTACTACCTGTCCGTCGCGGGCGGTGCGCTGGGCGGCATCCGGGATCGGCCGATCGTGCTCAAGCGCTTCGTCAACGGCGCCGAGGGCGAGGCGTTCTACCAGAAGCGCGCGCCCGAGAAGCGGCCCGAGTGGTTGCGCACCGTGGTGCTGTCGTTTCCGTCGGGGCGCACCGCCGAAGAGGTGGTGGTCGACGACGCGGCCGGCCTCGGCTGGATCGTCAACCTCGGCTGCATCGAGCTGCACCCGCACGCCGTGCGCGCCGCCGATCTGGACCACCCCGACGAGCTGCGCGTCGACCTGGATCCGGGCCCCGGCGTGGTTTGGGATGACGTGCGCCGCGTGGCGCTGGAGGTGAAGGCGTTGCTCGAGGAGGTCGGCCTGCGTGGCTTCGTCAAGACCAGCGGGTCGCGCGGCATGCACGTCAATGCGCGTCTCTTTCCGCGCTGGACCTTCATCGAGGTGCGGCGCGCGGCGCTGGCGCTCTCGCGCGAGATCGAGCGGCGCGCGCCGGCGATCGCGACGTCGCGCTGGTGGAAGGAGGAGCGGCACGGCGTCTTCCTCGACTACAACCAGAACGCGAAGGACCGCACCACGGCGTCGGCGTACTCGGTGCGCCCGCTGCCGGACGCGCGCGTCTCGGCGCCGCTGGCGTGGGACGAGGTCGCGGCGTGCGATCCGGCCGACTTCACGGTGGCGACCATGCCGGCGCGGTTCGCGTCGCGCGGCGATCCGCACGCCGAGATGGATGCGAGCGCGGGCGCGCTCGACGGGTTGCTCGACCTGGCGGCGCGCGACGAGGCGGCCGGGCTCGGCGACGCACCCTGGCCGCCGCACTTCCGTAAGATGGAGGGCGAGGCGCCGCGAGTCGCGCCGTCACGCGCGCGGCGAGCGCCGGTGGCCGGTGACGGTGAGGCGGCGCGTCCGCGCGCCAGCGCGGGTGGAGGCCGGCGCGCCAGCAAGATGCCGCTCATCACCATCGCCAACTCGCCGAGCAAGGAGGCGGCGCTCGAGGGGCTCGCGCGCTGGAAGGCCCGCCACGCCGAGGCGGCCGGCCACCTGGCCGTGGATGACGTGCTCGTCGACTCGATGCGCGGCCGTTCGTCGACCTGGACCCGGATCCGGATCAACCTGCGCCACGTGCCCGATCCCCTGCGCCCGCCCCCGGAAACCCCCGATCCCGACGACGATCCGACGCGCGAGTGGCGCCGCCTGATGAACGAGGCCAAGAAACGGGACTAGTCCCGATCGCCGCTGGCCGAGGAGGTCGGCGCTTGGCAGCCGCCCGCAGTTGCGCTTAGATGCCGGCGTTCGAGCGGCCCGCGTGGTCGCGCGTGTGGCGACACAACTTCGACGGGGGGAGAGGCGAAAACCGGGACGACGATGATGTTCGAGGTGGTGAACCGCACGCGGTTTCTGGACGCGCTGATCCCGGGGCTCGACCGCGAGGACGTGGCGCACCTGACCGTGCTCCTGAAAGGAACGTTCCGGATCCCCGCGCGCGGTGGTCCGGCCACGTGGGTCGAGGACCAGGTCCCGATCCGCCACGCCGACGAGATCGCCGGCCTGGAGTCGACGGGCAGCGTGCGCCAGGAGTCAGACGTCTCGCCCGCCAAGCCCGGAACCGACGTCGTCCTGCTCGGTCACGCGTACGCCGGCGCGTCGTCGAAGACGACGGTCGACGTCTCGCTGTGGGTCGGACCGCTTCGCAAGGTCGTGCGCGTGATCGGCGATCGGGTATGGACACGCGCGGGTGCGGCCTGGATCGCGTCGCACCCGGCGCCGTTCGAACGCATGCCGCTGGCCTACGAGCGCGCGTTCGGAGGCGCAGACCTCACCGATCCCGATCCCGCGCAGCGAGCCGCCGACGAGCGCAACCCCGCGGGCACCGGCTTCGTTCTGGCGGGTCAAAGAGATCGCTTACAAGGCCTGCGCCTGCCAAACCTCGAGGATCCGGCGCGACTGATTGGCGACTGGCGAGATCGACCACCGGTCGCCGGCTTCGGTTGGGTCAGCCGCGCCTGGCTGCCGCGCCGTCGCTTCGCTGGCACGTTCGACCCGGCCTGGACGCGCGAGCGCGCGCCGCTGCTTCCGCACGACTTCGACGAGCGCTTCTTCAACGGAGCGCCGGCGGACCAGGTGGTGACGCCACATCTGCTGGGTGGCGAGCGCGTCTGGCTCGCCAACGCCAGCGCCGGCGGAGCCTTGGCGTTCGAGCTTCCGCGCGTGAAATTGCGCGTGGACGTGCAAATCGACGCAACCGCGGAGACCCGCGTACCGAAACTGGACACGGTGGTCATCGAACCGGATCTCGAGCGGGTGACGTTGTGCTGGCGGGACACCGTTCGCTGCGGGCGTCGCTTGCGGCAGGTGCGACGGGTGGTCGTGCGCGAGGAGCGTGGAGGATCGGGAGCATGAGACCCGCAGACACCATCGTTGTCACCGGAGTCGGGGCGGTCACGCCGGTCGGTACGACCGCGATCGAGACCGCAGCGTCGCTGCGGGCCGGGATCTGCCGGTTCCGTGAGGAAGCCATCTACGTCCCGCTCGCGCTGGCCCGTGGCGGCGCGGGGGCCCCCACGGACTCTGACGACGATGCGGGCGGCGGCATTGTCGCGAGCGCCGTCGTCTCGCTGCCGCCGTCGAGCTCGGGACCGGCCCGGATCGCAGCGCTCGCGCTCCGCGCGGTGCAGGATCTGCTGCGCGATCGCGATCGCGATCGCGATGAGACGACCGGCGCGATCGGGGACGACGCGGGGCGGACCGGCTGGTTCCTCGCGTTGCCCGACGAGGACGCGGTGACGGCGTCGTGGACGCTGGCTCGATCGCTAGGGCCGGCATTGCTCGATCGGCTGGGCCCGCGGTCGGCGTCGATCATCGCGACGCGCGCACAGGGCGGAGCCGGCTCGCTGGCGGTCCTGGCCGACGCGGCCGCGGCGATCCGCCGTGGCTCGATTGCGCGCGCCGTCGTGGTTGGGGTCGACAGCTTCATCGATCGCGATCGCCTCGCGTCGCTCGACCGCGACCTCCGGATCAAGAGCGGGCGCGCCAGCGCCGGCATGATTCCGGGCGAGGCAGCGACCGCGCTCCTGCTCGAGAGCGCGGCGCACGCGGCTCAGCGTGGCGCGCGCGTGCTGGCGATTCTGGCTGAGGTGGGGGAGGGGACCGAGCCGCAGCCGCTCACGGGCGAGCGCGAGAGCAGCGGCCGCGGGCTGACGCTGGCGCTACGGGCGGCGCTCACGGGCGGCGCCAGCCATGCGCCGCGGTGGGTCCTTTGCAACCTCAACGGCGAGGCGTACCGCGCTGTCGAGTGGGGCACCGTCGGCGTGAGACTCGCGCGCGAGCTGGGAGCGGGCCTTCGTCTCTGGCACCCCGCTGATTGCCTGGGTGAGATCGGCGCGGCGATCGGGGGTGTCCTGATCGCGCAGGCGATCGCGGGCTTCGCGCGCGGCTACGCGCCGGCGCCCGAGGCATTGCTGTGGGCCGGTTCCGATGGCGGCGCGCGGGCGGCGGTGCGGGTCCTGGCGCCCGCGGCCAGGACGGAGGGCTAGCGACGCATGGCGAGCCAGGTCAACGTCAACGCGCTCACGGTGGTTCACGCCGGCAGCGACGGCGTCGCGCCCGCTTTCCCGGACGTGTGTTTGACACCGGCGCCCCCCGGTCCCCCGATCCCCGTTCCCTATCCCAACCTGGCGAAGTCGGCCGACACCGCGCAGGGGACGAAATCCGTGATCGTCGAAGGCAACCCGGTGATGGTTCAGGACGCAGTGTTCTCGACCAGCACCGGAGATGAGGCGGGCAGCGCCGGCGGCGTCGGCTCCGCGACGACCAAGGGAAAGGCGCGGTTCGTGAACTATTCCTTCGACGTGAAGCTCGACGGAAAGTGTGTCGCGCGGCTCGGTGATCCGATGACCCACAACGAGCTCGCTGCAGCCAACACCGCACCTTTCCCCGAGATCCAGCCGCCCTGTCCGATGGTCCCGCCGATCTCCGGCGACGACGATGCCGACCTTGTCGAGGATCCAGGCCTGGCCGCAGCACGGTCGGCGCAGACCGAGCCGGCGTATCTGTTCGTCTGGGATCATCTCAACGAGCGGCATTGGGTGAACCTGCCGGCAACGTGGGGGCCGGACTGCGGTCGCCGGGTCACGCTCGCGGGTCATGTCGAGCCGCGAGCGGCGGGGCGCAAAGTCCGCTTCACGCTGCACGAGGATCCCGACAATCCTCCGCGCCACGCGCGCGCCGAGTTGGCCTCGGCGACGGCGCGCTCGAACGCCGGCGGTGCGGTGAAGGTCGACGTCGAGCTGCCGATCTACGGCGGCGCGCGTTTCCAGGTTTCGGCGCGGGCGGTGCGCGGACCCCATGTCCTCAGCCCCCCGATCACCGTCTGGCGCCGAATCTTCTATCAGCTCACCACGATGGAGCCGGCGCCCGACGGCCGTCGCTTCGACGTGCCGGCGGGGTTGATGGAAGCCGTGCGCGATCGTCTCGCCGCCGTCTTCATCGATCTGCAGCCGGGGACCAGGGCAGTCGCCACGACTCCCTATCTGCAGAATGTGGGCACCGACGAGACGTACGCGGCGACGGCGAAGGCGGCGCTCAAGGACGATCGCTCGCCGTTCAAGCTACACATCGTCGCCATCGACAACACGGAGCGGCTCGCCTTGAAGAGGGAAAAGATCTACACCGCCGAGAGAGTCGAGACCAAACCGTTTCTCA
Organism: uncultured Myxococcales bacterium; assembly: GCA_964571275.1. Lineage (GTDB taxonomy): Bacteria > Myxococcota_A > Polyangia > Fen-1088 > Fen-1088 > DASRQZ01. Next base: position 52,123 of record CAZNCQ010000015.1, on the reverse strand, counting down.
AGTGGAAGTACGGCCCGACCCTGGAGTCCGGCTGGGCGACGTTCACGACGCAGGAAGATCCCGACAATCCGCGGTTGCTCGACGACGTCGAGGTGCTCGACACCTTCGACGGCACCGCCATCATCACCGCTCGCGTCCCCCATCCGCACCCGTGGAAGGTCTTGGTTCGACTCAAATACCGGACGCAGGCTGGTCCGACCCCGATCGGCTGGGGCGGTACCGATGGTGTTCTTCGCATCTGCGTGGGCGACGTGAGGAAGCGGTATCGGGACCACGAGGTTCTTCCGATCCTGGCTCACGTGATGATTCACGAGATGGGCCACGCATTTGGTCTGGTGCCGGCGACAGCGTCATGGCACGACCCCGATCCACGAGACGAGCACTATAGCCCCAAGCACTGCCGCCATCTCGAAGCCGATGGCTCTCCCGAATGCGTGATGTGGTTCAAGGCGAGACGTGACGGGGTCGGGCACTATTGCACGAGCCACGAGCCGCACAACTGCGCGCACTACCTGCGCGCCGCGGATCTTTCGAAGGTGAATTGGGTGTGAGGTGGCGGCGTGATGACCACAATCTGCGCGACGCTGGCGGGGATCTCGGTGATGGCGATGATGAAGACCAATGACAGCGACGATCCCGATAGCCCATGGCTCGACAAACCCGGCATCGTGCTCCGGGCCCCGCACCATCTCTCCCCGGCGCGCGCGATTCCGCTGAAGATCGACGTCGAGGCTGACACGCACACCGACGACGCACTCCGTGGTTTCCTGGTTGGCGCGATATCGCTGGTGCTCGTGCGCCAGGACCGCCCGGGCATCTTGATCGGTGCCGCCTATAACCCGCACCAGATCGGCTATCCACCCGAGCATTTCGGTCTCAGCGATGCTCCGTCTTCGGCGCTGGGGTTGTCCTTCGATTCGTCCGATTCGCCGCGAGAGCGTCCCGACCCGAGGAACACGAGCGGCGAGACGATCGAATACCAGCTCGGCGCTGGCGTCGTCGACCGCGGGAGTGGACGCTATTTCCTGCTCGGCGGATTTGCGAAGTGGTGGGCGGCGCCGCAGGTGATCCACATCAGCGATCCCGCTGGCCCGGCGCCGGTCGAGGATCGACCGCTGCCGGTGGCGGCGACCGTCCTCGCGCCGCCGTGGGTGCCGCCATTGCAGCCGGTTCTCGAGATCGGAGAGCTTGGTGGGCGCCGGTTTCTCCGCGTCGTGCTGCCGCCGCCGCCGCCGTCGGCAGCCGCATCGGCGCACGCCGGCTCGCACGCTGCGAAGCCGATCGCGACGCCTGCAAAGCCGTTCTTCACGATCGTGGGTTTCCACCTGAAGAACACCGGCGGCGCCGCGGGCGCCGTCTTCGCGCCGAAGGTACCCGCGGGCGCCGAGTCGGGCGCGATCGAGGCGACGGTGTCATTTGCGTCATTCCACAGCGACGACCTCGTGCGCCGGACGATCGCGGGCGCGTGGGCGTTCCTGCTGTTCTACGGCGACCAGGTCTCGCAGCCGCTCAACGTGACGCTCGTCAAGACCGACTCCTGACGCGCATGATGGCGACGCTCTCCATCCCTCCGGCGATCGACGAGCTCCTGGTGGCCGCGAGCCGGCACCGCGGGCTATCGCCGTCGCTGACCGCGGGGCTCGCCTCGATTGTCCGATCGGTCATGCGTGCTTACGCGGGCACCGACGTCGACCTCTCGCAGCTGGTCCGGGCGCTCAAGAAGATCGGGCAGTGCCTGACGGTCGACGGGAGCGAAGCGGGCGCGGACGCGGCGGCGCGCGAGGATCTCGCGGCGCTGGCGCGCCTGCTTGCGCGTGTGGTCGACCGATCGATCGTTCCGCCCCGGATCGAGGTTGCGCCGGCTCCCGCCCCCGTCGAGGTCGCCGAGCCGCCGCCGAGAGAGCCGGTCCCCATTCCGACTGCCTGGCATTTCACGCGCGACGTCGCGGTCGAACACCTCGACGAAGCCGCCTTCTGTCGCCGGCGCTGGGACGCGGCGCTTTGCGCGCCCGACTACACGGCGGCGGAGGTGCAGCACGGGCCCGAGGAGCGGCTGCGCGCTCACCTCGACGCGCTGGTGCTCGGCGGTCGGCCCGTGGCCGACGAGCTGCTATTGCCGGGACTCACCGACGCCGATCCGGCGATCGCGTTCGCGGCCGCCTGGTGCCTGCTGGCCTCGGAGGAGGGCGACTTCGATGACGACGTGCTCGGCGCGTTCGCCGCCGCCGACGACGCGCGGCGGCCCGAGCTGGCGCGCGCGCTGGCGCTGGCGCCGTCGCGTGCCGTCGGCGATCGGCTGTCGCAGGCGCTGCTCGCGCTGGCGCCGCCCGCGCGTTCGGAGGCGGCGCGCCTCCTGACCCGCTGGTTCGCGCGTCCCGCCGAGATCCGAGGCTGGTTGGCCGGCGACGACGTCGCGCTGGCGGGTGGCGCGGTGCGCGGGTTGGGCGGCGATCTGAGTCCGTGGACCGATCTCCTGGAACGCCACCTGCGCGCGGCCGATCCGGCGGTCCGTGCGGCCGCGATTCGGCCGGGGCTGTGCGCGGGGCTGGTCGCCGCCTGGGACGCCTGCGTCGGCGCTGCGACCGGCCCCGATCCCAGGGTTGCCGATCTCGTCGCGCTCGCCACGCTCGGCGGCGCAGCCGAACGCAGCGCCCTCGAACGCGCGCTGCAACTGCCGGCCGCGCGCCGGGCGGCGCTGTTCGCGCTCGGCTTCTCGGGCCGCAGGCGCGCGGCGGAGGTTTGCCTGGAATTCATGGATGTACCGGCGAGTGACTCGAGCGCCGAGCCGGCGCTCGATCTCGCCGTGGCGCGCGTCGCGGGCGAGGCGTTCTCTGCGATCACCGGACTCGTGATCGAGGGTGCCTTCGCGCGCCGCGAGCCCGACGGCGAGGATCTCGATGAGGCGGAGCCGGGCCCGGGGCGCGCGACGCCGGCGGAGGCCCGGCTCCCGCTGCCCGACGGTCCGCTGATCCGCGACTGGTGGTCGTCGGCCGCCCGGCGTTTCGAGCCTGACCAGCGCTACCTCGGCGGCGCGCCGCTCTCCGCGGCGGCGCTGGTGCAGGCGATCGCAGCCGGACCGATGCGGAGACGCCCGAGCCATGCCTTCGAGCTGGCGGTCCGCACCCGCGGCGCCTTCTTCGTCGACACGGCCGATTGGGTCAGTCGGCAGCGCGCCGCGCTCGCGGCGACGGCGGTGCCGCTGATCAGCGACTTCACCGCGCTCTTTGGGGCCGGTGACTGATGTCCCGGCCGCGGCTATCCGGAGGGCCGGACCTCGAGCGTGGTCATCATGCCCGCCTCGGCGTGCTCGAGGATATGGCAATGCATCATCCAGAGCCCGGCGTCTTCGGGGATGAGGCCGATGTCGATGCTCTCGCGCCCGTGCACGAGCACGGTGTCGCGGAAGAACGGCTCGTCGACGGCGACCCCGTTTCGCGCCAGCAAGCGGAAGAACATTCCATGCAAGTGAATGGGATGCAGGCGGTACGAATCGTTGACGAACTGCAGGCGCTGGAACGTGCCCTGGCGCATCGTCAGCGCGGGCGGCGGCATGGCGTGCCCCCCGTGCGTCGTGTGGCCCTGCGTGTCGTGCGCGCCGTCATCGTGGTGAAACGCTTGATCGTTGATGGTCCACTCGATGCCGTACTCGCCGCCCTGTCGCGCGTTCAGCCGGAATTGCTTGGTGACCGGAACCGCGAGCCCCTCGCTCCAGACCGGGACATGGGCGTGCGCGGGCGACGGGAACGCGGCCGCCGCCGGCGCGGCGCCGTCGACGACGATCGTCGCCAGGTCGTGCGGCATCGGCGGGTAGAAGCGATCGGTGACCGTGAACGTGCCGCTGCTGACCGCGGGCGCAGTGATGTCCAGATCCAGCCGGTTTCCGGGCGCGATCTCGAACCCGCGGTAGGGGATCGGCTGGCGCAAGTAGAGACCGTCGACCGCGATGATCTGCACCGACAGCGCGCCGAAGTCGGGCTTGAAGACGCGTCCGTTTGCCGAGTCGACCAGGCGCAGGCGCACGCGCTCGCCGGCGCGAAGCGCCAGCCGCGTCGTCGTGCGCCCGTTGACGGTGATGACGCGGCCCCAGCGGCCGTCGTGCGCCAGATCGTGGCGGGTGTTGAACTCCGGGAAGATCTGGCCCTGCTCGTCGAGCAGCCAGTCGTCGAGCACCCAGACCAGATCCTGGGAGTAAGGTGCCGGCTCGCTGTCCTCGACGACGAGCACGCCGTAGAGGCCGCGCTCGACCTGCTCGCTCGAGCGCACGTGGGGATGAAACCAGAAGGTACCGGCGTCCTTGGGGGTGAACTGGTAGTCGAACGACTGGCCCGGTTCGACCGGCGCCTGGGTCAGGTTGGGCACGCCGTCCATCGCGTTTGGCAGGCGCACGCCGTGCCAGTGAATCGTCGTGGGCTGCGGCAAGTGGTTCACGAAGTGGACGCGCACGGTGTCGCCGAGGCGCACGCGCAACGTCGGTCCCGGCACCTGCCCGTTGTAGGCCCAGACGCGCAGCCGATCTCCGTCGAGCAGCGGCAACTCGGTCTCGGCGGCGACGATCTCGAACGAGCGCGTGCGGCCCGTGGGGTGAGCGTCCACGGGATAGGCGCCGCCGAACTCACGCACCAGGCGTTGGGCGGGCGTCTGCCGGCAGGCGGTCGTTCCCGGGGCGCCCAGGAGCATCATCAACAGCGCTCCGCGGAGACCTTGCATTGCCGGAGCTCCACGGAGACGTTCCACTGTCGAATTATAGACGCGCGAAAGCGACTTGAAGTTTGCGGTCCGGCCTTTCAGGATGACGCGCATGATCAAGATTGGTGATTCCCTCCCCGATGCAAACCTCATGGAGACGATCGAGTTTGGCGAGGCCTGCCCGGTGCCGCCCAAGCCGATCAGCGTGGCCGCCGCCGCGAAAGGCAAGCGCGTCGTGATCTTCGGATTGCCCGGCGCGTACACCCCGACCTGTTCGGCCAAGCACGTGCCCGGCTACGTATCGAACCTGGACGCGCTCAGGGCCCACGGCGTCGACGAGGTCTGGTGTGTCTCGGTCAACGACGGCTATGTCATGGCGGCCTGGGGCAAGGAGCAGGGCGCGATCGGCAAGGTGCGCATGCTGGGCGACGGCAACGCCGACTTCGCCAACAAGCTCGGCCTGGCCGTCGACCTCTCCAAGTCGGGCATGGGCACGCGCTGCCGCCGCTTCTCGCTGCTGGCGGACGACGGTGTGGTCAAGCAGCTGAACGTCGAGGAAGCCGGCAAGTTCGAGGTCAGCGACGCCGCGACGATGTTGAAGCAGGTCGGCTGACGCTCGGATCCCGGACTACAACTTCTCGATCCGGACGTGCTTCACGCCGCCGAGGCCGTCGAGCGCGCGCGCCAGGTCGTGGCTATGCACCGGACCGGGCGAGCGCACCTCGAAGGTGATGCGGACGTGGCCCTCGTCGAACGGCCCCTCGTAGATCTCCTGGCTCAGCACCGCTCCCTGGCGCCCCAGCGCCTCGGTGATCGTCGGGATCGGTGAGACCTTCTCGTCGAGCAGGATGCTGATGCGCTGGCGCGCGATCGGCTCACCGCGATCCTCTAGCCAGCGCAACATCGTCAGCGCCGCCAGCCCGAGCAAGGTGGCGAAGACAGCCACGACGTACATGCCGCCGCCGGCCGCCATGCCGATCGCCGCAACCAACCAGAGCCCAGCGGCGGTGGTCAGGCCGCGGACGGTGATGCCGGTGCGAAGGATCGCACCCGCGCCGAGGAAGCCGATGCCGGATACGACGGAGGCCGCGATCCGCGAGGCATCGACCTCGACCAGATCGCCGGCGCCGTAGTGTTGCCAGTACATGAACCGCGTCGACACCACCATGAACGTCGCCGACGCGAGCGCAACGATGGCGTGCGTCCGCAATCCAGCCGGGCGCCCGTGCAGATCGCGTTCGAAGCCGATCACGCCGCCCAGCACGGTGCCGAGCAAGATCCGAAGCAACAACTCTCCCTGCACCTGAAGCACGCCTCGAATATAGGCGTTGCCTCCGTCGAGGGGAAGGCGAGCGTGCCGCGGCGAGCGTCCGTCAGAACGCGCGCGACTGGCCGCCGTCGACCGGAATGCAGGCGCCGGTGATCCACGCGGCGCGCGGCGAGCAGAGGAAGGCCACCACGTCGCCGATCTCCTCGGGGCGGCCGAAGCGGCCGAACGGGAGCTCACGCGCGACGAAGGCCGCGATGCCGTCCGGGTCGGCCTTTTGCCGTCGCTCCCAGCCGCCGCCCGGGAAGAGCACCGAGCCCGGCGCGACGCTGAGCACGCGCACGGCCTGCGCCGCCAGGTCGCGCGCCATGGCTTTGGCCAGGCTGATCTCGGCGGCCTTCGCGACGTTGTAGCTGGGGCCGCCGCCGGCCTCGCGGCCGTAGATCGACGCGATCATGACGATGACGCCGCCGCCACGGGCGCGCAGGTGGGGCAGCGCCGCGCGCGAAACACGCAGCGCGGGGAAGAGATTGCGATCGAGGATCGATTTCAAATCGTCCTCGTCGGTGGCGGCGAAATCTCGCGCGCCCGAGCCGCCGACGTTGTTGACCACGATGTCGATCCCGCCGTATCGGCCGACAGCCGCGCCGACCAGCGCCGCGACGCCGTCCGCGGTGGTGACGTCGGCGATGACGCCGAGCGCGGAGTCGTCACCACCGCCGCGCGCGCGCGCGTCCCCGACCGCCGCGTCCAGGGCTTCGCTGCTGCGCGCGCACATCACGACGCGTGCCCCCTCGCCGGCGAGCGCGAGCGCGATCGCGCGCCCGATACCCCGGCTGGCGCCGGTCACCAGAGCGACTTTGTCCGCGAGCCCGAGATCCATGGCAGCGCCTTTATACCGTGGTGGCGGCGGCGCGTTGCAAACGCCCGTCACCGGCGCCGCCCCGGCCGTATTGATATTGACTATGAATTTCAATTATCGTAACCAGTAGGACGGATGGAACCCGCGCCGTTCGGCGGGAAGCCGCAAGAGCACGACGGGCCTGCCGAGGCCGCCCCACGCGACCGACGCGACGAACTCGACGATGACGAGATGGCACCGAGCCCGCGGTTCAAGGAGAGCCGCTCAATCATGATCACTGGCGAGATCTTGCTCGCCGATGACGATCGGGAGGGGCGTGAAGACCTGGCCCGCGGGTTGAGGCGTCTCGGGTACGAGGTGGTGACCGCGTCGGCGATGCCGCGCACGGCGCAGCTGGCGCGAAGCCACCTGTTCAGGTACGCCGCCGTCGATGTCAACCCGCGTCGCGGGCGGGGGCTCGAGCTCATCGGCGAGCTCCGGCGCGTGCCGCTCGACGTCCGCATCGTGGCCATGGTGCGCCATGGGACCGTCGAGGCCGCGCTGGACGCGATGGCCGAGGGCGCGCATTTCTACCTGGCGAAGCCGGTCAGCGCCGCTGACCTCTCCAACGCGCTGGTGGGCGGGCGGCGGTCGCCGGCCACGCGCGCCGGCACGCCGACGCTCGCGCGCGTCGAGTGGGACCACCTTCAGCGCATCCTGGCCGACTGCGAGGGCAACGTGTCGGAGACCGCGCGCCGACTGGGAATCACGCGCCGGACCGTCCAGCTCAAACTGAAACATGGGCCGCCGCCATGAGCCGCCTCACGCCTGGAGTTTCGAAAACCGTACGCCGCCAGCCGTGTCTCCGGCCAGGTCCGTTGACTTTGTCGGGCCTCCGTCCCAGAGTCTTCGGGTTCATGGGTCCGCGTCCGAGCCAACCAAAGGTCCGCTCGAGATCTGGTGCGCCCGAAGACCCCCGGACCCGCTGGCGGGATTTTGTCGCTGCACGCCGCCTGAATTCATCGCGGACGCGCGAGGCGATCGTGGATGTCTTCCTGGCGACGTCGGCGCACCTGGATCTCCAGTCGCTGTTCGAGATCGCGCGGCGCCAGCACGCCGGGGTCAGCTTTGCCACCGTCTACCGGACGATGAAGCTGCTGGAGGAAGCGGGCATCGCTCACGCGCGCCGCTTTGGCGACGCCAAGGGCACCGTCTTCGAGGTCGCCGTCGGGCGGTCGCACCACGACCACCTGATCTGCGAGCGCTGCGGCCGCATCGTCGAGTTCGTGAACCCCGAGGTCGAACGCTTGCAGGACGAGATCGCGGCGGCGCACGGCTTCACGATGAACCGGCACCGGCACGAACTGTACGGCGTCTGCGCCAACTGCCGCAGCCCGAATGCGCGTAAGAGCTGATTGCCGCTCGCGCCGCTGCGCGCTATAGACCGCCTGCTCGCGTTTAGCGACAGGAGGATCGAAATGGCCAAGATGAGGGCAATGCAGATTTCCAAGGCCGGCGGCGCGTTCGAACCCGTCGAGCGCGAGATCCCCGAACCGGCGCAGAACCAGGTGCGCATCAAGGTCGAGGCGTGCGGCGTCTGCCACAGCGACGTCCTCGTCAAATCGGGCGCGTACCCCGGCTTGCAGCTGCCGCGTATCCCTGGCCACGAGATCGCCGGGCGCGTCGACGCCGTCGGCAGCAAGGTCACGAACTGGAAGGCCGGCGAGCGCGTCGGCGTGGGCTGGCACGGCGGTCACTGCTTCGTCTGCACTCCCTGCCGCAAGGGTCAGTTCCTCAACTGCGAGAAGGCGCAGGTCACCGGCATCAGCTACGACGGCGGCTATGCCGAGTACGTGGTGGTGCCGCATGAGGCGGTCGCGCGCATTCCCGAGAAGCTCGACGCGGTCAACGCGGGCCCCCTGCTGTGCGCCGGGGTGACGACCTACAACTCGCTCCGCAACAGCGGCGCGCGCGCCGGCGACACCGTCGCGGTGCAGGGACTCGGCGGCCTCGGTCACCTGGGGATCCAGTTCGCGCGGCAGATGGGTTTCCGCACCGTCGCGATCTCGCGCGGCGCTGACAAGGAAGCCCTGGCGCGCGAGCTGGGCGCGCACGAGTACATCGACACTCAGAAGGTGCCGGCGGCCGAGGGGCTGAAGCAGCTCGGCGGCGCCGACCTGGTCCTGGCGACCGCGCCCAGCAACGAGGCGATCACGAGCACGATCGACGGGCTCAAGGGCCGCGGCAAGCTGCTGATTGTCGCGGCGCCGTTCGAGCCGCTGCGCGTCTCGACGTTCTCGTTGTTGAGCGGCAAGACCGTCGCCGGCTGGCCGAGCGGCACGTCCATCGACTCGGAGGACACGATGTCGTTCAGCGCGCTCACCGGCGTGCGCCCGCGCATCGAGACGTTCAAGCTGGAACAGGCCGAGCAGGCGTTCACCAAGATGATGGAAAATCGTGTCCGCTTCCGCGCGGTGCTCACGATCTGATCACGCAGGTTCGCGCGAGTACGCCGGGCAGCGAAGGACGGGCTGCCGGGGGTACTTCACCGGCAGCGCCGTACACATCACGAAGCGCGACGTCTTGGTGTCGACATAGCGGTGGGCCGCGCAGCCGTGGCACAGGCTGCGCGGAAACGGCAGCGGTGGGGGAGCGCCGCTGTCGCGGCCGCCGGGCGGCTCGCCCGCGCCGGTCATCGCTGAAAGACGCGCACGTAGTCGACGACCATGGTCTGCGGGAACGTCGTGGTGCCGTCGGGATTGCCCGGGAAGCCGCCGCCGACGGCGACGTTCATGATGACGAAGAACGGGTGGTCATAGACCCAGCTCGTGCCCGCCGGGATGCTGGCCGGCGTGGTCGCGAAGTACTGGGTGCCGTCGACGTACCAGCGGATGTTGTTCATCTCCCACTCGACGGCGTAGACGTGAAAGGCGGCGGCGTAGGCCGCGTTGCCCGGCAGTGACGCCGGGCCGCCGATGCCGTTGCCGCCCGAGTAGCCGGGGCCGTGCATGGTCCCGTGGATCAACGTCGGCTCGCGGCCGATATTCTCCATGATGTCGACCTCACCGCAGGTCGGCCAGCCGGCGGTGCCGATGTTGTCGCCGAGCATCCAGAACGCCGGCCAGATCCCCTGGCCCTTGGGGATCTGGATGCGCGCCTCGAAGCGGCCATAGGTCCAGGTCGCCTTGCCCTGGGTCAGCAGACGCGCCGACGTGTACATCTGGCCGCCCAGTGACTCCTTGCGCGCGGTGATCACGAGGTCGCCGTTGCCGTCGAGCGCGGCGTTCTGCGTGCGGCTGGTGTAATCCTCGAGCTCGCCGTTGCCCCAGCCGTTGTTGTTGCCGAGATCGAACGTCCACTTCGTCGAATCGACGGTCGAGCCGGCAGGGCCGTCGAACTCGTCGCTCCAGACCAACCGCCAGCCGGGCGGGGCCACGTCGCCGGATGACGCATCGGCCGCGGCATCGACGAGGGCGCCCCCGCCACCGGCGCCGCCCTGGCCGTCATTCGGCGCGTTCGCCCGAGGCGACGCACCGCAGGCAGCACACAGGAGAGCGGCGCTCGCCGCGCAGGGTAGGACCGTTCGTGAACGCATACGACTGTTCCTTCCGAATTGCCCCGAATTGCCCCGAATTGCCCCGAATTGCCCCGAATCGCCGAATTGCCCGATTCGAGTGTGCCTGCTCGCACGCCGCCTGGGAAGCCGCGGTCGCCGGTGGCGGTAAAATGGCGACGCGGCGCCTCGGTTAAAGGTCGCGCCGAGCCATTCTCATCGCGCCGATCGTGCGCAGATTGCCGAAACAGTGGCGATCCTTCAGGAACTGGCCCCATCGCCAGGGCCTAGCTCGCCGGTCCGCAACGCCGACCTCCGCGCAAAAATCCGCGGAAGCGCGATCGTGTGTCTTGCTTCGTCGATGGTCCTGGCGGGGTGCGCATCACACCCGGAGTCGAGGCGTCCGGTGGTGCGCGACCTGCGCATCGCGGGCAATCACGCGCTGTCGTCGAGCGACATCAAGAAGCAGATTGCCACCAGCAGCACCGGCTGGTGGCCAATGGCAACCAAACGTTACTTCGACGACGCGATCTGGGACGCCGATCTCCGCCGCATCGTGCGCTTCTACGAAAGCCACGGGTACTACCAGGTGCGCATCGCGCGCAGCAACGTCACGCCGCGCCCGCGCGACGGCGTCGCGCTGGAGGTCGAGGTCGACGAAGGCCAACCCACGCGCGTCCGCGCCGTCGACGTCACCGGCCTCGAAGGCTTGCCCGAGGTCGACCGCCGCGCGGCGCTCGAAAAGCCCGCCGTCACCGCGGGCCAGCCGTTCACGGAGCGCGGCTGGTCGTCGCTGAAGGGGGGCCTGCACGATCGCCTGCACAACCGGGGCTACGCGGAGGTCGCCGTCGACGGCCAGGCGCTGGTCGACACGGCAACGCGCGAGGCGTCGCTGGACGTCGCCGTGCGCCCGGGCCTGCGCTATCGCTTCGGCGACATCCAGATCGACACCGGTGGCGGCAAGGCGATCTCGCCCGACTGGATCCGCGAGGCGGTGCGCCTGGCGATCGCGCCCGACCAGGTCTTCTCGGGCGACGCGCTGGTCGAGGCCCAGCGACGGCTCATCGGCATGGGCGTTCTCGGCGCCGTGCGTGTCGAGCCGGGCACGCCCGATGCGTCGACGATGCGCGTTCCGGTCAAGGTCACGACCAGCGAAGCGCCGCTGCACACGCTCAGCTTCGGCGGCGGCCTGCGCATCGATCAGATCCGCAACGAAGGGCGCTTCATCGCCGAATGGAGCAACCGCAACTTCCTGGGCGGCATGCGCCGGCTGACGCTGCACGGCGAAGCGGGGTGGGCGTTCCTGCCCAGCCTCTACGACTTCGTCCGATCGTCGTCGCAGACGCGCAACGGCCCGATCGCGCGCGCACGCGGCGAGTTCGAGCAGCCGCGTCTGTTCGGCCACGCGTCGTTGCGCGAGCTGACGCAGCTCGAGCTGGAGCACACGCTGGAGCAGACTTACGACGCGACCGCAGCGCGCCTGGGCAACGGCATCGTCTGGAAGCCGCTGTCGTCGCTGGAGATCCATCCCTCGTATCACGTCGAGGTCGATCGATTGACCGGCCCGCCCGGCGCCGGCGTGCTGGTCGCGCCGCTCACGCTCGGGTGTACGACCATGACCCAGAGCTGCGTGGTGTGGCTGTCCTATCTCGAGGAGATCGTCACCTGGGACCGGCGCGACAACCCGCTCGAGCCCCGGCGCGGTTACTACGCCAGCCTGTCGTTGCAGCAGGGCGGCGGCCCGCTCGGCGGCAACTTCAACTACGTTCGCGTGCTGCCCGAGCTGCGCGGCTACCTGACGTTCGGCGAGGAAGGCGGCCTGACGCTGGCGTCGCGCGTGCGCTTCGGCGAGCTCTTGCCCTCGTCGGGCAACCCGGACGACAGCGCCGTGGTGACGCGCTTCTATTCGGGCGGCGCGTTCTCGATGCGCGGCTTCAACGAGCAGCGCTTGTCGCCGCTGCTGCTCACGTCGCTGCCGCCCACGCTGGCCAACCCCAACCCGACGCCGTTCACGCTGCCGATCGGCGGCGACGGACTGTTCGAGGGCAGCGTCGAGGCGCGCTACGCGCTCACCAGCCACCTGGACCTGGCGTTGTTCATGGACGTCGGCCAGGTCACGCGCGGCGCCTTCGAGGCCGACACGTTCGCGCACATGATGTTCGCGGTCGGTGTGGGGCTGCGCTACCGCACGGCGATCGGCCCGATCCGCGTCGATTTCGCGCGCCGGCTGCCGTTCGGGACGCCGCCGCAGCTCTTCGTGGTCGACGCGACCGGACGGATCCTCGAGCAGCCGTACCCGATCGACGACAGCTGTTTCGGGGTGGGCGGATCGCACGTGGCCACGGTCGTGCCGGACAACTTGTGCGTGCTGCACATCTCGATCGGGGAGGCCTTTTGAGGCGACGGCGGCTGCGTACCGTCGGGCGGGTCGTGAGCGCGGTCGTCGCCGTGCTGGCGCTGATCGTGGGGGGTGGCGTGTTGTTTCTGCACACATCCTGGGGCGGCGAGGCGCTCCGGCGCGTGGCGGTGCGCGCGATCGACGGCGCGATCGCGGGTCAGCTCACGATCGATCGGTTGCGCTTCGCCACCGATCGCGTGCGGCTCGCCGGCGTCGAGTTGCGCGATCCCGAGGGCGAGCTGGTCGCGCGCGTGCAAGCGGTCGATGTGGCGTTCTCGCCCCTGGCGCTGCTGCGCCGGCGGATCGATCTGTCGCGCGTGTCGATCGCGCAGCCGGAGCTGCGCCTGCGCGCCGATCGCCGCGGCCTCAACCTGACGCGCGCGCTGGCGTCGCGGCACGCACCGGTCGCGCCACCGCCGCCAGCGACGCCGAGCGGAGCCGGGCAGGGCAGCGGCCTGGCTGTCGACGTCGGCGCGCTGGACATCGCGGGCGGCGTGGTCGACTACCGCGCCGCCGCGGACGCGGGGGGCGAGCCGCTCCACGCGCGCGCCGAGGATCTTCAGATCTCGGCGCACGCGTCGATCCGGCTCGACGGAGCGCCCGTCCAGGGCAACGTCGACGGCCGGGCGCGGATCGTCGCGCCGTTCGCGACGCCGCTGGCGTTTCACGCCGGCGCGCGTGCCGAGGCCAGGGATCGCGGCGGCGCGAGGCGAGCCGCGGACGCCGAGGTGCGGGTCGCGCTCGGCGACTCGGACCTGGAGGCGACGGCGCGGATGGCGCCGGATGGCGGCGTCGTGGTTCACCTGCAGCGGTTGCGCGCGGTCCCGCGGCTCCTGAACGCGCTCTTTCCCGGGCTGCACGTGCAGGCGCCGGTTGATCTGACGGCCGAGCTCGCGCGTGCCGGAGCGATCGTCGACGTCCGCGCCGAGCTGCGCGCAGCCGGTGCGCAGCTTCACGCGCAGGGAGCCGTCGATCTCGCCGGCAGGAGCGCGCGTTCGGTCGTGGTCGAGGGACGCGACGTCGACCTGGGCGCGGTCTTGCCCGCCCTGCCGCGGTCGCGCCTGGCCTTCACGCTGCGCGCCGACGGCGGCGGTCCGGATCTCGACCGGCTCGAGGGCGCAGCCTCACTGACGATGCCGGCCGGCCGTCTCGACGGCGCCGCGGTCGGACCGCTCGCGGTGTCGGTGCGCGCGTCGCACGGGCGTCTCGACGTCCGGCCGTTCGCGCTCGAGCTGCCGGGATTGACCGTCGCGGGCGGGGGCGTCTCGAACCGCGGCCGGCTCGACGGCACCTTCCAGATCCACGCCGCGGATCTGGCGCTCACCGCGCGAAGCCTGTCGAGCGCGGAGGGAGGCGCCCCGCTGCCGATCGCGGGACGCGGTGATGTCGCGCTGCACGTCGGAGGTTCTCTCGACGCGCTCGCGATCCAGGCGCGCGGCCGGTTTGCGTCGCTGGAGGTGGCTGGCCAGAGCGCACGTGACTTCGGCTTCGCCGTTCAGATCCCCGATCTGCGACGCCCGGAGATCGCCCAGGCCGAGTTGCGGAGCGCAGCGGCGGTCGTCAGCGGACGCCGGTACGACGACGTGCGGATCACGCTACGCTCGCAACCGCGGGAGATCTTCGCCGACCTCGCCGTCGCGGGTGGGCGCACGCTGGCGTTGTCGCTGCGCGGGCGGTGGACGCGCGGACGGCACGCCGCGACCATCGATTCGCTGTCGGTGGCGAGCGGCCGGGCGCGCTGGGTGCAAGACGGGCCGCTGCGGCTCGCGTACGGTCCGGGCCGCGCGACGGTGGCCGGGCTCGATCTGCGCGCGGGCGCGCAGCGGATTCGCGCCGACGTCAACGCGCGCGAGCAAAGAGTGAGCGCATCGGTCGATGTCGATGGTCTGGACCTGGCCGCGTTGCCGCGGCCGTTGCTGCCGGCGAGCGTGCCCGCGCTGGAAGGATCGCTCGACCTGCACGCGGATCTGTCGGGGACACGCCGCCGCCCCGAGCTCACCGCGCGCGTCGATCTGGCGCACGGGCGCGTCGGCCGTTATCGCGGCCTCACGCTGGCGCTCGACGGGCGCTACGCGGGCGACCGCGCGCGCGCGACGATCGCGGCGACGGGGCTCGGCGCCTCGGTGCGCGGGAAGGTCGATCTGCCGACGCGCTGGCCGGTGGGCGACCCGCGCGCGCCGCTGGTGGCGGACCTGCGCGTCGAAGCGGCGGATGTGGCGCAGGTGCTGACGGCTGCCCAGACGGCGAGTGCCGTCGCGGTCAGTCCTCCTCTTGCCGGCGCTCAACCGGCGACCCCGGCGGCCGAACCCCCGCTGGCGGGGCGATTCGCCGCGACGCTGCACCTCGCGGGCACGGCCGGCGACCCGAAGGTGGCGCTGCACGCGGAGACGGGGGGCCTGCGCGTGCGGCGGCAGGCGATCGGCGATGTCGTGATCGATGCCAGCGCCGGCGGCGAAGCGCCGATTCGCGCGGCGCTCCGTTTTGGCGGCGGTGGCGCCGGGAAGGGGCGCGGGCTGGCGGCCGGCACGGTCGATATCGCGACGCCGCTGTCGCTGCGGACCCTCGCGCGTGGGTCCTGGCCGCCGCGCCGCGACTGGCTGGCGACGCCGCTCACCGTGCGTGCGAACCTCCAGCAGATCGCGCTCGGCGAGCTGGCCGCGCTCGCGCACCAGCCGGGCGCGGTCGTGGGCACGGCGACTGTGCGGCTCGACCTGCGCGGCACGGTGCGGGCGCCGGCGGGCGCGCTCGGCCTGGTCGTCACGGGCGCGCATGGACAGCGCTTTCCCGAGACCGACCTGCGCGTCGATGCCGCGTTCGGCGATCGTGACGTGCGCCTGGCCGCCCAGGTCGTGCGCAAGCAGCATCTGCTGGCGTGGGCGAATGCAGTCGCCGAGATCCCGGCCGCGCGCCTCGCCGATCGCGCCGCGCTGGCGCGCGCGCCGATCCAGGTGCGCGCCGGCGTCGGTCCGGTCGACCTGCGGCAGACGCCGCTCGGCGGACTCGCGCCGCTCGAGGAACGCAGCGGTTCGCCGGCGCCGAAGGCCGGCGGCGACGCCGCGCTGCACGCGCGCGCACGCGTCGAGGTCGCCATCGACGGGACGCTGCGACGGCCGACGGTGCGCGCGAGTGCCCAGCTGCACGCGCTGCGCGACGGATCGGTCCAGACCGGGGCGATCGAGGCTCTGCTCACCTACGCCGACCAGCAGGCCGCGCTCGAGGTGCAGCTCACATCGGCGGCGGGCGGCAGCGCGCGCGTGCGCGGCGCCGCGACGCTGGACCTCGGCTACCCGGCGCTCATGGGCGAGCTCGACGTCGCGCGCGCGCCGATCGACGTGCAGGTCGAGGCGAACGCGCTCGATCTCGACTGGATGTCGGGCCTCGTGTCGCCGATCCGACGGATCGGCGGTCATTTGACCATGGCCGCGCGTGCGCACGGCGCGCTGGGCTCGCTGTCGTCCTCGTCGGCACCCGCGGCGCCGCCGTCGCTCTCGGGCCGCCTCGAGTGGACCGACGGCACGGTCTCCGTCGTGGGGTTCGGCGCCTACAAGGGGATCCATCTGGTCGCGCACGGGGACCAGCGCGCGATCTTCCTCGACGGGCTCGACGTGCGCGGCCGCGAGGGGCAGGCGCACCTGGCCGGGGCGTTGAACCTGGGCCGCGACGGACAGCAGCTGCAGCTGACCGCGAAGGCGAACCGCTTCCCGCTCTACAGCCAGGGCGAGCTGGTGGCGCTGCTGTCGGTGGATGCGTCGTCGAAGTCGGCGATTGCGCACGGCCGCGTCGACGGCACGGTGAAGATCGGCGAGCTCCACGCGGAGCTGGCCGAGCAGCCGAAGGATCTGCAGCCGCTCACGCGCCCGGACGACATCGTGCTGGTCTCGGACGGGCAACCGCTCGATCGCCGCGAGGCAAAGAAGCTCGGGCGCCTGCTCGCAAGCCGGAAGAGAGCGGGCGCGCCCGCGCCGACCAGCGCCATGCCCGTCGAGCCCGAGGAGAGGCCGGGATTCGTCGCGCACATCGCGGTCGACGCGCCCAGGAACCTCTGGCTGAAGAGCAAGGACGCCGAGCTGGAAGTGGGCCTCGAGCGCGGCTTCCGCATCGAGATCGGCGACGCCGTACGTGTCTATGGCGAAGTGAACCTGGGGCGGGGACATGTGGACCTGCTCGGGCGGCGGCTGGAGCTGCAGGCGAATTCGATGGCGCGCTTCGCGGGGCCGCCCGCGGTCCCGATCATCGACGTCAGCGCGAAGTTCGTCGACGACAAGGACAATCTGACCGTGCTGCTGCACGCGCAGGGGCCGATCGACAAGCTCAAGGTCGACATCTCCGCGCCGGACCACCCGGGCCTGACCGAGACCCAGCTTTACACCGTGCTGGTCGTCGGCCACTTGCAATCTGGCGGCGACAGCGGTGGCGGCGCGGCGGCCGCGGTTTCGTCGAGCGCGCTTTCGGCCGAAGCCGGCTCGCTGGTCGCGGGCGTGCTGGCGTCGCAGCTGCAGAAGGTGCTCTCGAAGCGGCTGCCACTCGACGTGCTCAGCATCCAGACCGGCGAGGGGCTCGCCGGATCGAAGCTGGAGGCGGGCAAGTACGTCAGCCGCGACGTCTATGTCGGATACGTCGGCCGTGCCGGCGCGAACCCGGCGCTGCTGCAGAACCGCAACGCGGTCCACGTCGAGTACCAGATCAGCCAGCGCTGGAGCTTCGACGGCGAGTACGGCGACGCCGGCACCGGCACCGCCGACTTGATGTGGACGAAGCGCTACTAGTCAGAAGCGCACGCCCGCGCCGACGGTCAGGTCGACGTTGAGCATGAAGTCGGGAAACGCCACGTTGGCGGTGAGCCCGCCGAGCAGCAGCACCGGTCCGATGGCGTAGGCGGCGCCGCCTCCGACGGCGACCAGCACGGGCCCACCGGTCACGGTGTCGAAGCACTGTTGCTTGCCGCTCTGCCCGCAATCGGGCAGGCCGTCGAGCTTGACGATCTGGCGGATGTTTCCGGCGCCGAGCCCGGCGGTTCCAAACAGCTTGAACGGTCCGTCGCCCGTGAAGTGGCTGGCCTTGGCCAGCACGGCGGCGGCGAAACCCGACGGATCGCTGCAAACGCCGCCCACACAGTGAGGCGTTGGTCCCGATACCAGCTGCAGGCGCGCCTCGACCGCGAACAGCCACGCCGGGGTCCAGAAGGTGCCGGCAGTCAATGTGACGTGTCCGAGCTCGGACATCGCGAAGCCACCCGGCGCCGTGCTGGGCGTGACCCCTTTCATGTCGATGTGCCCCGACGCCGTACCACCGCCGGCGCCGATGCCCAGCGCGCCGAAGAAGGGGTGCACGCGCTCAGCGGCAGCGCCGCCGCCGGCCACCTCTTCGTCGCCGTCATCACCGGTGGCCGCGCGCGGTGGTGGCCTGCGCGCGAGCGGCGGCGGTGCCGGCGGCGCCTGAGGGCTCTCGGGCTCGGCTTCGACGGCGTCTGGTGCGCTGCGATTGAGATCGTCGTGGCCGCTGTCCTCGGCGCTGTCGGCGGCGGCGTTGTCGTCGTTCGACTTCTCGTCGGCGGTGTCACGGCCCGGAGCTTGCGCAGCGCCGATCGTCGGCGCGCGACCGGACGACGTGTTGGGCGCAGCCGCCTCGGGTGGCGCCGCCGGTGGTTCGGGGTGCACGGCGGCGCGCGCGGCGGCGAAGAGCTCGGTGACCTCGGGATTGAACAGACCTTCGGGCGGCGTGATCGCGGGATCGATCTCGAGCGCGAGCTTGAATTGCTCGGTCGCGGGGTCGGGCCGTTGCATCCCCGCGGCCAGCACCAATCCGAGATAGAGATGCAGGCGCGCCGCGATCGGCGATTGGTCGAGGCCGCCCGACTTCGCTGAGGCCAGCGCCTGCTCGAGCGTGGCCTTCGCGCGGGCGAAGTCGAGCTCGTCGTAGTAGCGCAGCGCCTTCTGGCCGAGATCGGCGAGCTTCAACGGATCGGCGCTGGCCGCGCTGGCGAATGGCGCCGCGGCCAGCAACAGCGCCAACCCGACCGCGATCGCCCGCACGGCTGTTGCGAGGCGGCGCAAACCTTCACCAGCCGATTGAATCGACATAGATGTTGCCGGTAAACGCGACGGTGCCGCTGGTGAAGAGCTGTACGGCGATCTTGAAGACCGGGGAGACGGTCGTGGCAGGCAGCGGCAATGCGATGGTGTTCCAGCCGCCGAACGTGAGCATGGCGGCGGGCGTGTACGCGTTGATGAACGCTTGCGAGGCCGCGCCATCTTGAATGTAGGGCTGAACCCAGGCGACGACACCCGAGGCGTTCGCCGGAAGGAAGACGTGAAAGGTGACGAGGTCGCCGGCAACCGGTCCGGTGCCGGCGGCGGGAGTGATCCACAGCTCCTGGGTCACGCCGCTCGCGGCCGGCGTGTAGGTCAGCGTCGCGCCGAGCGACGCCAGGCCGGCGAAGTGCTGCGCGGTCATGCGCCCGGTTCCGGTCCACGGTCCCAGCGCGGCCCAGCCCTGCGCCGAGGCCTCGAAGTTGAACTGCGCGTTGTCGACGATGGCGCCGCCGGTGCCCATGCCGCCCATGCCGGCGCCGCCGGTGCCCGTGCCGCCGATGCCGGCGCCGCCCGTGCCCGTGCCGCCCATGCCGGCGCCGCCCGTGCCCGCGCCGCCGGTTCCGATCATGCCTCCGCTTCCTACCGGTGTGTCGGTGCCGGCGTCGGCGCCGCCGGTGCCGCCGGTTCCGAGGCCACCGGCGCCCGTGCCGCCCGCGCCGGATCCACCGTCACCCGCACCGGCGGCGCCGCTGCCGCCGCTTCCGCCGCTTCCGGGAAGCGTTGCGCCGCCGGCACCGGCGCCTCCGTCGGGCAGGATGTCGCTGATGCGCGAGTAGGTGATCTGATTGCTACACGCCATCACCATTGCGAGGCCGCAAGCGACCGAGAGCAAACACGCCTTCTCGGTCGACGCGTTGGAACGCCGGGCCGCAATCATCACCGTTCCTCCCTCGAACCGCCGCTTCTGAGTTTCATGGGAACCGGCGCCATGAAATGGCAACGCCAAACGGACACTACGCTTGCGCGGTCGACCGTCCCAAGGAGTGAATAGACCGATCTTTGGAGATTTTGGAGCGCCATGGCGCGCCGGGGGGCTTGTCGGCCGCGGCGCGTCTCTATAGCCTGCTTCGGATGCGTTCCGGCCTGACCGTCGCGTTGCTGTGCGCCGCCGCGGCGGCTCCCGACGCGGCGCGCGCCCAGGAAGATCGCCTGGCGCCAGGCTGCGCAGGGCCAGGCTGCGCCGCGCCGATGGCACCCTTCGACAACACCGTGCGGGGCGCGATCGCCGACGGTGGCGTCGGCACCGCCATGGTGGGGGACTCGCTGATGTTCGAGATCGGGGCCGCGTGGTCCGGTTTGCGCGCGCGCCCCGACCGGCGCTGGATGCTGCAATGGGACGCGCAACTCGCCACACGTGGCGGTTACCTGGCCAACGAGCATCCCTATCTCTTCCTCATCGGCGGCCACGAGCTCGCGTGGGCCGAGATCGGCCGGCGATTTGCGGCCTCGCGGCCGTGGAGCGCCTATGCAGGCGCGCGTCTCGGCAACGAGGTCTTCTTGATGAAGCACCCTGGTCTGGCATGGTCGGATCTGGACACGGTCAACAACGTCGACCGGGTCGGCGGAGCGGTCGCCAGCGGGCTCATTCGCGTGGATGCGGGCGCGTCGTTCCTCGACGATTGGCGCTCGTTGCTGCTGGTGATCTTCCTTCAGGAAGAGCTGCACGCCGCCGAGACCAACACACCGGCGCAGGCGTTCGCCGGCACCGGCGTGGGCGCGCGCCTGGATCTGGCGCACAGGCTCACCGCGTCGGCCGAAGCCTCGTGGGGCGTCGCGCCCGAGCGGCGGGATTCATTGCGCGGGTTCACCGATCGCACCACCCACCTTGCCGCTTCGCTGACGGTGCGGCAGACGTTCCGCAACGGGATGTGGGCCACTGTGTCGGCGTCCATCGCGCGCGACAGCGACCACGTGGTCTATTCCGGCAGCGGCAACGTCTACGACACCACGAACGCGCCGCAATTCGGCGCGGCGCTGCTCTACGGCGTGCCGTTGGAGAGGTACTTCAAATGAAGGCGCACGGGTTGCGGATCGCGTTGTCATGCGCCGCGCTGATCGCGGGCGCGGCGTGCGATCCGCAAAAGAGCGATTGGGGCCTGGGCGCGATCCGCACCCTGGTCACGCCGCCCGACGATCCGACGCTCGGTTGCGGCGTCGCGATCCCGGCCGACCCGGCGGCGAACGGGCGCGCCGCCTGTCAGTTCACCGCCGGCGCGCGCGCCCCGGCGTCGCTCGGTATCGACGAGGCCACGCGCACGCAGATCCCGATCCGGCATGTCGTGATCTTGATGAAGGAGAACCGCAGCTTCGATCACCTGCTCGGCCCGCTGCACGATCGCGGGCGCCCCGACATCGAGGGCGTACCGCCCACCTACTCGAACCCCGACGCGCAGGGCAACGCGGTGTTCCCGTCGCACGCGACCACGACCTGCATTCCTCACGATCCCGGCCACCAATCGGCGTCGGTGCTGGCCAGCATCAACGACGGCACCATGGACGGTTTCGTGCTCAACGCCGCGCAGACCACCGGCACCGACGGCCACTTCGTGATGTGGGAGTACGACGAGACCGACTTCCCGTTCTATTTCTGGCTCGCGAACACGTTCGCGATCGCCGACCGGCACTTCGCGCCCATGGCCAGCGGCACGTTCGGCAATCGTAACTTCATGATGTTCGCGACCAACGCCGGGGTCGTCGACACCGGCATTTCATTTCCGCCGCCCAATACGCCGTCGATCATGCAGCTCCTGATGAACCGCGGCTTCACCTGGGGCGCGTACAGCGACGGCGATCCGGCGAGCGGCGCGCTCGACTGGGGGCCGTCCGATCCCGGCGTGCATTCGCTGCAGGACTTCTACGACGCGCTCGCCGCCGGTTCGCTGCCCAACGTCGCGTTCGTCGACGGGCGCGACTACATCGACGACGACCACCCGTTCGCCGACATCCAGACGGGCGAAGCCTGGCTCAAGGCGATCTACGACCGGGCCGTCGTCAGCCCGCAATGGCCGCTGATGGCGATGATCTGGACCTACGACGAGGCGGGAGGCTTCGCGGATCACGTGCCGCCTCCGCTCGGCTGCCTGGCCGCGCCATCGAGCGCGCCGTTCACGCAGATGGGGCCGCGCATTCCGCTGGTCGCGATCTCGCCGTGGGCGAAGCGCAGCTCTGCGTCGCACGTCGCGCACGACCACACGGCGATCCTGCGGTTCATCGAGACGGTGTTCGATCTCCCCGCGCTGACCGCGCGCGACGCCAACAGCGACGCGCTCTTCGACCTGTTCGACTTCTCGTGCGGGCGCGATCTGTCGTTGCCCGACGCGCCCGCCGCGGGGACCGGCGGCTGTCCCGATCCGCCGCCGCTCGGCGCGCACTGAGCGCGCTAGGGAGGAACGTTACTGGGCGCCAGCGAAATCAGTCCGCAAGTGGGAACGCCCGGATTCACGAAGGTGTCGAGCACCACATAGTGAACTCCGGGGCCGAGTTGCGCCGACACCCGGCTTTGCGATGCCGTCATCAAGCAGCTGTCGGGGTTCGCGGGCTGTCCTCCGCACGCGTCGTCGTTGCAGGCTATCTCGTTCGCCAGCGCCTGCGACGTGCACACGTCGCGGATGTAAAGCTCGGTGTCGATGCACGTCCCCGTGCAGGTGTCGAACGTTACGGTCGTCGTCTGGTCGAGCACGAAGTAGAACACCACGTCGAGCCCGCCGTCGTCCTTGCCGCAGGTCGACGCCGCCGCGCTGTAGTCGTCGCGATACCCGCAGGTCGTGGCGCCGGAGATCGGCAGGTTGGCGATGCGCATCGGCCGGCCGCAGTCCTCGCCCGGGTTCGTCGACGCCGCGCTGGTGTAAATGTCGACGGTGTACTGCCCGCCGGTGGTGCCGGCGCCGTCGACGAAGATGTCGTAGGTTCCCGGTGTCAGGCTGGTCGCGCTGAGCACGCTGGTGGTGCGGCCGTCGGCGTTGTCGTTGCAGGCGACCTCGGCGCCGCAACAACCGCGACGCATGTAAATCACCGTGTCGAGCTTGGAGCCGTGCGTGGTGACGAAGACGTCGCTGGTCTGCGTGAGCGTGAGTTGATAGACCGTCTCGGGCGCGTTGCTGCCGCCACACGATCCACTGTTGGCGGACGTTCCGCTGGTGGTTCCGGTGAAGCGCCCGCCTGGCGGGTTCACCGTGATGGCAGTGGCCGCGCAATTCATGTCGCAGGTGCGCACGCAGGCGCCGCCGACCAGCGTGAAGCCGGTGTTGCAGCTGAAACCGCAGGACGTTCCGTCGCACGTCGCGCTCGCGTTCGCGGGCACGGGGCAGGGGACGCACGCCGTCGGGCCGCAATTGGCGGTCGATGAATTGGCCACGCAGCTGCTCCCGCAACGGTGCGTGCCCGTGCCGCAAACCAGCACGTCGGCCGGGACGTCGATGATCGCGTCGACCGGACGGTCGACGGGAATGTCCGCGCCCATGTCGACGGGAGCGTCGCGCACGTCCATGCCGGCGTCGACCACGTGTCCGCCGGCGCCGCTGCCGCCCGCGGCGTTTCCGCCGGCGCCGCTGCCGCCGGCGGCGTTTCCGCCCGTGCCGCTGCCACCCGCGCCGTTTCCGCCGAGTCCGCTCTCGCCCCCGACGCCGCGCCCGCCGGCGCCTTCGCCGCCAGCGCCGCCAATTCCGATCATCCCGCCGGCGCCGTTTCCGCCCGCGCCGGCGCCACCTCCGCCACCTCCGCCGAGGCCTGGGTTGCCTCCGTTGCCGCCACCGACACCGGTGCTGGCGTCTTCATCGGCTCCGCCGGCGCCGACCGGGGTCGTCGAGAGCCCGCTATGATCCACGGTGCAACCGGCCGCGCAGGAAAGCGCCGCGGCCATCAGCACGCGTGCGAGCGCTCGCCTCTCCGCTGCGCCGCGACCTGCCCTCAACAAAGAACGATCCGTCCTGTTCGAATGGACGGTTTCCGTATCGCCCACCACGTATTCAAAGATATCACGTCCGGCTCGCGCTTCGGCGGACGGCGGATGAAAAGGCGCACGTATTCACGTTCAATTCAACGCGTGAACCCTCTACTGTTTCCACCTTGTCGCTATTGTTAGTCGCGCCACGTCGACCTGACTGTTTCCACTCTGTCGAGGGCGCCAGGTCTTTGACGCGCGTCCGCGCAGCGCCGCGACGTCGCGCGGCAGCCGCCGTGCTCAGGTTCCCTTAGGTGGGCCGTCCGGGTTGTCGTTGCCGAGCGGGGTGCCGGCTTCGATGCGCATCGGCTCGCGCTCCCGTTTGCGCGGTTTGGCGGCGTCGACCGACACGCGCGACAGCGGCGGCGCCAGCTGGGGCCACAGATCGTGATCGATCGCCGCCGGCAGCTTGCGCCGTTCGCCGGCCAGCGTCGCCGATGCGACGCGTAGTCCCGACACGCCGCTGCGAACATGCACGGTGACGCTGGCCTGATCGCCGTCTTCGCTGGCCTCGCCGTCGAGGAACGCGACCAGCACCAGGGTGTCGGCCATCTCACGGAACTGCTCGGGCGTGTCGACGGGGCGCAACGTGGTGATCACCTTGAGGCCCTTGGCGCGCAGCAGGCGCACGACGCGCGCGCGCAACGGGTTCGCACCGTCGCCGTCGAACGCGAGCACGGCGACCTTGCCTTTCGGCGCAGGGAGGGGCGCGGGCTTGACGGGGTCTTTCTTGGAATTCGCCCTGGCGTTCTTCCCGGCCTTCTTCTCGGCATTCTTCCCCGTCCTTGTGCTCGTCCTCGTCGCCGTCCTTGTACTCGTCCTCGTCGCCGTCCTCGTATTGGCCTTCGCCGGCGTCTTGGTCGCCGCCGTCGCCGCCAGCGCCGCTGGCGCCCAACTGGAGGCCAGCGCCAACAGCGTCGCGACCCTCACCAGCACGGTGACGCGGGCGCCGAGACGAGCGACGGCGTCGATCCGATCTGGGCTCACCGCGCGATCATACCTGGGTTTCGTCACTCGCCGCCAGCGTGCCGGACGGGGGACGGGCTCGCGCGGTCCCGCCGTTGGAACAATTTTCCGGTGCTGAGAGATCTCTCAATTGCATTTTTTTCGGCGAGCGGGAAACTTTTCCCCGCCCGAACCGTATTCGGAAGGGAGGCGTCCGCGACTTGAGCCCGGCCGATGAAGCGATGACTCGCTATGCGCAGGGGGACGCGTCGGCATTCGACGCGGTCTACGAAGGGGTTGCGCCCCGACTCGAGCGCTACCTGCGCCGTCATCAGCGCGGCGGCGCCGCGCGCGTCGAGGACATCATCCAACAAACGTTTCTGCAGATGCATGCGGCGCGCGGGACGTTCATCGTGGGTGCCCAGGTCTTCCCCTGGGCGCTGGCGATCGCGCGCCGCTTGATGCTGGACGTCGGGCGCAAAGCTCGACGGGAGGAGCCCCTCGACATGGACGACGACGACGATCTCGGGACCCGCGAGCTCATGCGCGCGGTGAGTGGCGAGGCGCTGCTGGAGGCGCGCGAGATCGGTGCCTGCCTGTCGGCAGCCTTCGAGCGCCTGAGCGCGCCCCAGCGGCTGGCGTTCGAGCTGGTGAAGATCGAGGGGCTGTCGCAGGCGCAGGCGGCGATGGTCGCGGGAACGTCGGTGACCGGCATCAAGCTGCGCGTGCACCGCGCCTACGTCGCGCTGCGCGCCGCCCTCGACGAGGCGCTGCGGCCGGCACTGGCGCCGCCGCGTGCGTCGCGCTCCAACCCCGGCGGACTCTTGCCGGCGGGGGGGCAGCGATGAGCCCGTCTCCCGATCTGAAGGCGAGGGTGCTGGCGTCGCTTCCGGACATCCCCGCGCCGTCTCGCGCGGAGGTGAGGCGCGCGCGCCTCTGGCTCTTCGCGTGCGGTGTCGTCGGTGCGCTCGCGATCTTCTTCCTCGAGGGCGGCGTGCAGGTGACCTCACGCCCGCCGTCGCTGGTGGCGCTGAGCAGCCTGGGCACGGCGGCGATCGTCGGCACGGGGATGTGGCTGCTGCTCACGCGCGGCCGCTCCGCTCTTGGCCGCCCGGTGTCGTGGCTGCTGGCGGCGGCGCTGGGTTCGTCGCTGCTGTTCATCGCCTGGCGCTACGGCGTGAGCGCGCTGTACGGCGACATGCAAACAGCGCGCTGGCCGGGGCGGCCGGGGTACCGTTGCTTCGCGCTCAGCGTCGCCACCGGCGCGCTGCCGCTGCTGGGGGCACTGCTGTCCTGGCGGCGCACGGTGCCGGTCTCGCCGCTGGGCATCGGCGCCGCTTTCGGCGCGGGCGCTGGACTGGGCAGCGCGCTCCTCGTCGATCTTTGGTGCCCGGTCTCGTACTTGCCGCATCTGCTCATCGGACACTTGCTGCCGATCGGCGTGCTGGCGCTGCTGGGCGGCGTGCTCGGCTCGCGCCTGCTGCGCCTGTCGTGGCGGTGACCCACGCCGGTCGATGCGCCGCCAGGGGGAATGAACGATGTCGATGGTATTCAACCGCAAGAGGGCCGATCCGCTATTCCAGTTCGCCGAGACGGCGCGCGCGCTGCGCTTCGCGGCGGCGCGCGACGCGATGAACCGCGCCTGGACCCTGCTCGGCGGCGCGCGCTCGCCGCTGGGGTTGTCGCTGCACCGCCAGATCAAGGTCGAGGGTAGCGCGCGGGATCCGTTCGAGCACTGCGCGGTGTTTCGCGGCGGCGTGCTCACGCTGTCCGACGACGGTCGTCGCGCCACGGCGAGCGCGATCGAGGAGGTCGATCTCTCGTGCGCCGGCGTCGAGTGGCTGGGGCCCGCCGAGCGGCACCGCCCCCTGGCCGGCGTGATCGCGGCGTTCGGTCCCGCGAGCGGCAGCGTCGCCGTCTCTCGCTTTCCGGCGCGGGGCGTGTTGGCGGCGCCGGGTGGGGAGGCGCGGCTCGCGGAGCTCGACCTGCCGCTGGTGCACGGCGGGTGGATGCAGGACTACTGGGTCTGGGTCGCGCTCGTCGACGGTGATGAGGGCGAGGTCGCGCCCGCGATCGATCGCGTCGCCGCGCGGCTGCGAGCCGCGATCCTGGCGGCGGCGGGCGGGGCCAGCGGCGATCTGGCCGAGGGCCTGGTGCAGCGGCGGTCGTTCAAGCAGAGCATCGTGCACGCGATCGCAGGCGGGGCGGGCGACGGGGCGCCAAGCGCGAACGAATCGCGCGTGCGGGTCTCCGTGCCGGTCTGCTTGCGCGTGCACTGGAGCTCGCTCGGCGCGCGTCCGGCGGCGCCGCGCCCGCGCCGCGAGGTTGACGGGCATTCGACGATCACCGCCTGGACGCATCGGCTCGCCGTCCCCGAGACGGCGTCGACCGGGAGCGCGATCGAAACCATCGACCCAGCCGGCGATCGATGCGCGCTGTTCTTCCGTGCTCAGACCCGGATCGAAGCCCGCTCGATCGCGGTCGAGATTCCGGGGCCCGGTACCTTTCGCGAAGCCAGCCGCGCCGCCGACGAGTGATCGCAGAGAAACTTTTGTGAAGTTGGACGCTATTCCCGTTTGAAGGGGTGCGAGGCGGCACGGTCGAGCCCGGGAGGGGAGCCTTGCGCAGGACCAACAACTGGAAAAGGAACAGGCCGACATGACCGACATGACCCTTGTGAGAACGACCAGCGCGATCGCCTTGATTGCGGCGGCATCGATCGGCTTGGCGGCGCGGTTGGCGGCGGCGGAGCCCCCGGCGGCGGCGGATCAGGCCGCGCCGGCGGCAGGCGTGAAGCGCGCGGCATTCACGGGCGACCGCGCAGCACCCCTCGCCAAGAGCGATGATGCAAAGCTCCTGAGCTGTCCGGCGCGGGTTCCCGCGGCGCTGGATCCGCCAGCGGGCGCAACCCTGGCGGCGGGGATGGCCGCCAGTGGCGTGCAGGCGTACGTCTGCACCGCGCCGGCAGCGGGCGGAGCGCCGGCCTGGGTGCTCAAGGCGCCGCACGCGGTGCTGTTGCAAGGGCAGGAGACCGCCGCGACGCACTTCTCGGGACCGGCGCCGGTGCCGCCCGTCGGCGCCAAGGCGCCCGCGCCCGGCGTGCCCGTGGCTCCTGCGGCGACGGCTTCGGCGACGGCGCCGACCTGGCAGGCGCTCGACGGCAGCCGGCTCACCGGCGCGCGCGTCGCTGCGGCAGCGGCGCCCGACGGGAAGTCGATTCCGTGGCTGCTGTTGCGGAGCACCTCCAGCGTGGGGCCGGGGTTGTTCGGCGACGTGACCTGGGTTCAGCGGCTCGACACGGTGGGTGGCACCGCGCCCACGGGCGGCTGCGACACAACCCACCTCGGCGCCGAGATCCTGGTGCCTTACCGAGCGGACTATTTCTTCTATCACCCGACCGCGGCGGGGAGCCCGATGCGCCGCTGCGCCTCGAACTGAGCGACACACGCGACCGGCGCGCGCGCGTTCTTCGACGACGGTCCGCCTGGACGACCCCAACGCCAGAATTCGGGTGGCCCGCTAGTGATACGATGGAGGCCCCCGGGAGCGATGGAGGGCGAAGCGTGCGCGACCTCGTGTTCGTCAGTTACAGCCACAGGGATGAGGTTTGGCGCGACAGGTTCCGCATTCTCTTCAAGCCCTACGTTCGGAAGGGCCGACTGCAGATCTGGGACGATGGACACATCCAAACTGGTGAGCAGTGGCAACGATTGATCGAGGAGCACCTCGCCCAAACTCGCGTCGGGTTGCTGCTCCTCAGCCCCAACTTCGCCGCTTCGGATTACATCTTCAAAGAAGAGTTGCCCCGCCTGCGAGCGCGCGTAGCGGAAGGGGGCGCCACGTTATTCGGCGTTCCTGTCAGCGCGCTCGATCCCGCCGCCGTCGAGCTCGAGTCATACCAATGGGCTCGCCCGCCCAACCAGCCGCTGGATCTTCTGCCCGAGGCGGAGCGGAACCGCGCGCTTGTCGAGCTGGCTCGGAGGGTGGTCTCGATCTGCGAGCCCGCTGTTTCAGGCGAAGGTTCAGACGATGCCCACCTGGCGCCGGGAGCATCCTCTCTCCGCACAGTGAGTGTCGTCGGTCTCAAGGACAAACCGGGGCGCGCAACGGGAAGGCTGCACGGTGTCCCGGAGACTCCGCCGCATTTCGTCTCGCGGCCCTCGATGCTATCGGATCTGAAAGCAGCGCTGCTCGGATCGGAGGCGCAACGCCACGGAATCGGGACTTCGCTCAGAGCCGGCCTGCACGGGCAAGGTGGGATAGGCAAGACAGTCCTCGCGATCGCGCTGTGCCGGGAAGCGGAGGTCCAGCGCGCCTTCCCCGATGGAATCTTTTGGCTGACGCTCGGACAAGACCCTGACCTGCTCGCGCTGCAGCGCCTGCTGCATCAACTGGTAACCGATCAACCCGTCGATTTTCCGTCGGTGACCGTGGGCCTGGTGGCGTTGCGTGAAACCCTGCAACGGAAAAGCTGCCTGATCGTCCTCGATGACGTATGGCAGGGTGGCGACCTGACCGCCTTTGATGCTCTCGGTCCGCGGGGGCGCCTTTTGGTGACGACCCGTGACCGCGAGATCCTGCGTGCGATCGACGCTCGCATCCAGAATGTCGATCTCTTGCCCGAGAGTGACGCTCTCGATCTCCTCGGGCTGTGGGCGGGCGTCCCGCGCCGGGAGCTGCCCAGCGAAGCCATCGAGGTCGCACGCGAATGTGGATTCTTGCCGCTGGCCTTGTCACTGGCGGGCGCGCGAGTGGGCGAGGGCGACCGCTGGGATGACGTGCGCGACCGGTTGCGCGCGGGCGATCTCGAATTTCTCGACCACGCCCACCACAGCGTCTTCAAGTCGCTGAGTCTGAGCGTTCGGGCTCTGGCGACCGGCGAGCAAGCACGCTATCGCGAGCTGGCGATATTCCCCGAGGATGCCGCGGTTCCGGAGACGATCGTCGTCCGGCTGTGGAGCGCATCGGGGTTGTCGGCCGCCGAGTCGCGCCGCCTCCTGGGGCGCCTGGCGAGTCGAGCTCTGCTATCGCTGACCCGCCGGGACGTCAACGGAGATCGCGATGTTCGCTTCCACGACCTTCAGGGTGACTACTTGCGCTTGATCGCGGACGACATCGATCGCGCCCACGCTCGGCTCCTCGACGCCACCGTGCGCACGCTACCGCCTCCGGACCGAGGACACTCGCGCTGGGCGGGGCTGCCGGCCCACGAGACCTATCTCTGGCAGCACCTCTTCCAGCATCTGCTGGGCGCCGGGCAGGCTCTGGAGGCCGCCGCGTTGGTGCGCGATTGTCAATGGCTCGCTGCCAAGATCTCTGCTTCCGGCGTCTCGGCGCTGCTGACCGAGATGGCGGCTTTGAGACCGCGGGCGAGCGACGAGGCCAGCGCGCAGGTCGAGCGCGCGCTCCGTCTCGAAGCTGGTTGGCTTCACGTAGCGCCCGAAGCCCTGCCTTCGTTGCTTTACAACCGCCTGATGATCAATCGGCTCGGCGCCGCCGACATTGAACGACTTGTGCCAGACCTCCATCCTCCGGTGCGGCTGGTGCACCCCGTCGATATCGGTGCCAGCCGGATATTTCGCGGTCACCGCGCAGGACTGACGGCTTGCGCAATCTCCCCGGACGGTGCGCGAATTCTCTCGGCCTCGCTCGACGAGACCTTGCGAGAGTGGGATCGCGCGACTGGAAGAGAGCTCCGTCAGTTCGTTGGTCACTACGGGCCCGTGTACGCGTGCGCGTACTCTGCCGACGGAGCTCGCGTCCTGTCCGCCGCGGGTGACAAGACCCTGCGAGAATGGGACCGCGCTTCTGGCAACGAGCTCCTCAGGTTCGAAGGGCACACCGCAGCCGTGACGGGCTGCGCGTATTCGCCCGACGGCGCACTCATCGTGTCGAGCGCCCTGGACAAGACGCTCCGTGAGTGGGACCGCAGCAGTGGGCGGGAGGTTCGCCGCTACGAAGGTCACGCGCGCGGCGTGACTGCGTGCGCCTATTCGATGAACAGCGCGAGAATCCTGTCCGCGTCCAACGACGGCACTGTGCGGGAATGGAGCCGAGCGACAGCGCGCGAAGATCGGCGATACGAAGGCCACACGCTCGAAGTGTCCGCCTGCGCCTACTCTCCGGACGGGAAGTTCATTCTCTCCGCATCTCACGACAAGGATTTGCGAGAATGGAATCGCACAACGGGCCAGGTCGTGCGGCGGTACGAAGGCCACCAGAGAAAGCTCACCGCTTGCGCCTACTCTCCGGATGGTCGCCGCGTGCTCTCCGCTTCGGCGGACCAGACCATCTCCGAATGGGACCGCGTAACCGGCCGCGAGCTCTGGCGGTACGAAGACCACACGGCCAGCGTCACCGCTTGCGCCTACGGTCCTGACGCGCGCGTCATTTCCGCCTCGGCCGATCACACGTTGCGCGAGTGGGAACCTGGCGAATCGACCGCAGGGCCGCACCTCGCTCGACACGACCATGAAGTCAACGCCTGCGCCTTCTCACCGGACGGCTTGCGGATTTTGTCAGCCGCGGGCGATCACATGCTGCGCGAGTGGGATCGCTCGAACGGCGAGGAGCTGCAGATCTACGAGGGTCACGATGGTGCCGTGACTGCTTGTGCCTACTGTTCCGACGGTGTGCACTTTCTCTCCGCGTCCGACGATGGAACCCTGCGCGAATGGAGGCGGGGCAAGGTGCCGGAGGTGGCGCGATACCAGGGCCACGCCCAGAGGGTGACCGCGTGCGCCTATTCTCCGGACGGCACGCGATTCCTCTCTGCCGGTTGGGACTACAAGGTGAACGAATGGAGTCGTGACGACGGCGCCCACCGCGACGTGATGGGAAGGGGCATCTATGAGGATCGGGTCACCGCTTGTGTCTACTCTCCCGACGGGAGTCGCTTCCTTTCCGCGTCCATCGACGGAACGCTTACGGAATGGAACCTGAATACATGCGAGCGGCTGCGCCGGTACGACGGTCACCTGGGTCCGGTCAACGCATGCGCCTATTCTCCTGACGGGGGCCGCGTCTTGTCGGCGTCCCAGGACAAGACGCTGCACGAGTACGACCGCGTCACTGGCCGCCTGATCCGGCGCTTCGAAGGCCACTCGCGCGCGGTGACCGCGTGCGCGTACTCGCCGGACGGGCAGCACTTCATCTCGGCATCCAACGACAGCACGCTCCGAATCTGGTCGGTTGCGGACGCGCGCTCGCTGGACACCGTCCATGGCGCCGCCCCGTTCCGCTGCGTCGCCGCCACGCGGGGCCATTCTGCGGCCGGCGACGCACTCGGAAACCTCTGGATCCTTGCGTGCGACTGGTTTTGATCACGAGCGCGACGGCCAGCGCGAGTCACGAGCGTTGGGCCAGCGGCGGGCGGCTGGCGTGATGCGGAGACACGCGCTCGCTGGCCGTAGTACAGCTAGAACGGGTACGGCTGCTTCGCATCCTCGATCGTGATCCACCTGAGCTCGGTGAACTGATCGATCACCGCTCGCCCCCCGAAGCGGCCGTACCCGCTGGCCTTGGCGCCGCCGAAGGGCATCTGCGCTTCGTCGTGCACCGTTGGTCCGTTGATGTGGCACATGCCGGACTGGATGCGCTTGGCGACCGCGAGAGCGCGCATGACGTCGCGGCCAAAGACCGCGGCTGAAAGACCGTACTCGGTCTCGTTGGCGACGCGCACGGCTTCGTCGACGCCGCGCACGCGCACGATGCAGACCACCGGGCCGAAGGATTCTTCGCTGTAGATGCGCATGGCCGGCGTCACGCGATCGAGGACGGTGGCGTTCATCACGGTCCCCTTGCGCTGGCCGCCGACGACCAGCTTCGCTCCCTTGGCGACCGCGTCCTTCACCAGGCCGTCGATGCGGTCGGCGGCCTCGGGGCTGACCAGCGAACCCAGCACAACGTGCCCGCTCGGGTCGCCCGCCGGCAGCGGCCCGGCCTTGGCGGCGAGCTTGTCGGCGAACGTATCGGCGATCGCCTCGTCGACGACCAGCAGCTCCGTCGACATGCAGATCTGCCCCTGGTTCGCGAACGCGCCGAAGACCGCGGCGTTGACCGCGCCGTCGAGATCCGCGTCGTCGAGCACCACGAGCGGCGCTTTGCCGCCCAGCTCCAGCAGCACCGGCTTCAGGTGCTTCGCCGCCTGCTCGGCGATGATCTTGCCGATCTTCGTCGAGCCGGTGAAGTTGATCCGCCGCACGGCCGGGTGCGCGATCAGCGTCTCGACGATCGTCGGCGCGTCCGCCGGTGCGTTGGTGACGACGTTGACCACGCCGGGCAGGAAGCCGGCGTCGCGCATGACCTCACCGATCAGCTGATGGGTCGCGGGACAGATCTCCGACGCCTTGAGCACGACGGTGTTGCCGCACGCGAGCGGCATCGCGATGGCGCGAACGCCGAGGATGATCGGCGCGTTCCAGGGCGCGATGCCCAGCACCACGCCGACCGGCTGCCGGTACGACATCGCCAGCGTGCCCGGCTTGTCGGACGGGATCACCTCGCCGCCGATCTGCGTCGTCATCGACGCCGCCTCGCGCAGCATGTTCGACGCGAGCATCACGTTGAAGCCCGCCCACGGCGCGGTCGCGCCGATCTCGGCCATCATGCGCTTCACGGCGTCGTCGACGCGCGCTTGCAACAGGTCGGCGGCCTTGAGCAGGCGCGCGCGCCGCTCCGTCGGACCCAGCGCGGCCCACGCGGGAAATGCGGCCGCGGCGGCGTCGGCGGCGGCGATTGCGTCGCCGGCGCTGGCGGCCGCGGCGCGCGTCGCGACCTCGCCGGTCATCGGGTTCTTGCGCGCATAGGTCTGTCCGGAAGCTGCGGGAGTATCGACGTTGTTGATCAACAGGTCGGCCTTCAGCATGGGCTCCTCCTCTCGGGTTGGGGGACTTGTCAGCGTTTTCCGGGCGGTGGCTCTGGACCGGAACCGGGCGAGCCGGCCGCGATCTCGTCGAGCACACCCTGGGCTATCGCGAAGGCGCGGTTGGCCGCCGGGACGCCGGCGTAGACCGCCGTGTGCAGCAGCACCTCGCCGATCTCGACCGGCGTCAGGCCGTTGCGCAGCGCCGCGCGGACGTGCAGCGCGATCTCGCCGTCGCGCCCGAGCGCGGTCAGGATCGCCAGCGTCACGCACGAGCGCGTACGTCGATCGAGGTCGGGCCGCGCCCAGACGTCGCCCCAGGCAACGCGCGTGATGAAGTCCTGGAACGCGGCGGAGAACGGCGTGGTCTGCGCGACCGCGCGATCGACGTGGGCGTCGCCCAGGACCTCGCGCCGGATGCGCATTCCGATCTCGCGCGGCGTGTCGCTCACCGTCGGTCCTTCCGTTGCGCCGCCGGCGATCCCACCGTCAGCGTCGCCGCGCAGGTGCGCGAGGATGTGCGCGAGGATGAGACTGGTCGTGCGCTCGGGTTGCTCGACGTTGGCCAGGTGAGCGGCCTCGTCGACGACGGCGAGGCGGCATCCGGCGATGGCGCGCGCGATGCGCGACAGGTGCGCGGGCGGCGTCGACGGATCGTCGGCGCCCGCGATCGCGAGCGTGGGGGCGCGGATCGCAGCCAGATCCGGGCGCAGATCCATGCGCTGGATCGCGCCGCAGCAGGCGGCGTAGCCCGCGGCCGGCGTCACGGCGAGCATCGCGCGCATCCGCGCGATCAACTCGGGGGCGCGCCGCTGCAGGCTCGGCGTGAACCAGCGCGAGACGACGCTGTCGGCGACCGCGGCGGTGCCGCGCGCCGACACGACGGCAGCGCGCTCGATCCACATCTCGGGCGGCCCGAGCAGCGCCGACGTGCACAGCACCACCAGGTGGTCGACGCGCTCGGGGTGGTGCGCCGCGGTCCACAGGCTGAGCATACCGCCGAGCGACAGGCCGCACAGGTGCGCGCGCGCCACGCCCAGGCGATCGAGCAACGCGATCAGGTCGGCGCCGAGGTCCGCGATCTCGTAAGGTCCCGGCGGCACGGGCGAGCGCCCGTGGCCACGCAGGTCATAGCGGACGACGCGGAAGTGCCGCGCGAGCGCCGGCACCTGCGCGTCCCACATCTCGAGCGCCGTGCCGAGCGATCCGGAGAGCACCACGACCGGAGCATCGGACGGGCCGTCGACCTGCGAGTAGACCTTTACCGGCGCGGTCACGAAGCGCCACCCGTCGATTCGCCGTGGCCTGCGCCGCCGAGCCGCGCGGCGTGCACGCGCAGCGCGCGATCGATGAACAGCTGCGTGCTGCCGAGGTAGTCCGACGGATCGAGCAGCACGTTGATCTCGAGCGGCGAGAGCCACGCGGTGATCGCCGGGCGCGCGGCCAGCACGTCGGCCAGCGTACGCGTCCTGGCCACGGCCTCGGCGCACGCGTCGGCGACCAGATCGTGCGCGACCAGGCGTCCGACATGTGGCGCCAGCGCCGCGGTCACGCGCTCGGAGAGCAGCAGGCCGTGGGTGGCGGACAGGTTGGCGCGCATGCGCCCCTCGTCGACGGTCAGTCGCTCGAGGCTGTCGCGCAGCCACGACGCTGCCGACCCGACGGTGACGAGCAGGTCGTGCAGGGGCCGCCATTCGGCGTGCCAGGCGCCGGCGGCGCGCTCGTGCTCCTGCACCATCGCGGTCATCAGCGTGCCGACCAGCGCCGGGGCGCGCGCCGCGCAAGCGACCGCGCTGATCGCGGCCACCGGATTGTTCTTGTGGGGCAGCGTCGACGAGCCACCGCGCCGGGTCGCCGGCGCCCCGCCCGCCGGCTCGTCCGCGCCCGCGCCGTCACGGTCGCCTTCGTGCGCCTCGCCGACCTCGGTCTGGGCGAGCAGCGTCACGTCGCGCGCCGCCTTGCCGATCGAGCCCGCCACCAGCCCGAGCGCCGCGCCCAGCTCGACGATCCGCTCGCGCGCGGTGTGCCAGGGCAAGAGCGGCACCGCGAGCCCGAGCTCCTCTCCGAGAAAGCCGACCACCGCCGGTCCGGCCGTGCCCAGCGACGCCAGCGTACCCGCGGCGCCGCCCAGCTGCACCGCCAGTTGCGCGTGCTCGAGCTCGTCGAGCCGCGAGGCCGCGCCGTCGAGGCTGGCGAGCCAGCCGGCCGCCTTGAGCCCGAACGTGATCGGCAGCGCCTGCTGCAGCAGCGTGCGCCCCGCCATCAGCGTCTGGCGGTGGCGCGCCGCCAGTCGCGCGGCCGCGCGCGCCGCGCCGTCGAGGTCGGAGATGAGCGGCCCGAGCGCCCGGCGCGCGATCAGCATCGCCGCGGTGTCGACGATGTCCTGGCTGGTCGCGCCGCGGTGGATCTCGCCGCCCGCCGCGCCGGCGACGCGCGCGGTGAGCGCACGCACCAGCGCCGGTACCGGATTGCCGGTCGCCGCCGCTGCGTGGCCGATCGCCGCGATATCGAAGTTCTCGGCGCGGCAGGCGCGCGCGATCTCGTCGGCGATCGCCGGCGCAAACAGCCCGGCGCGGGCCTCGGCACGAGCCAGCGCCGCCTCGACGTCCAGCATCGCCTGCAGCCAGGCGCGATCGCTGGTCGCCTCGCGAGCGGCGCCGCGCGCGAGCACGCCGTCCCACAGGCCCAGCGGCTCCGTCGTTGTGTCAGACATCGAAGAAGACCGTCTCGCCCTCGCCCTGCAGGCGGATGTCGAAGCGATAGCCGCCCTCGCTCGCGGCGGCGATCAGCGTCGCGCGTTGCGCGCCGTCGGCGACGGCGGCCAGCGTGGGATCTCCGGTGTTCGCCTCGGGTTCGTCGGGAAAATAGACTCGTGTCGACACGCGCTTGAGCAGACCGCGGGCGTGGATCAGCACGAGGACGTGCGGCGCGTGGAGGGTGTGGGAGACGCGGATTGCGCCCGGCTTGACCGTGACGATCGCGTAGGCACCGTCGCGGTCGGTCGCCGAGCGTCCGAAGCCGCGGAACCAGCTCACGGCGCCGCCACCGGCGAAGCGTCCCTCGGCGTCGCACTGCCAGGTCTCGACGAGCGCGTCGCTGACCGGCTCGCCCTTGCCGTCGAGCACCCGGCCCTGCATGCGGATCGCACCCGGCGTCCCCTCGGGCACGACGAGCGGGCCCGCGGGCCAGGGCAGCGCGAAGCCGAAGAACGGACCGATGGTCTGCGACGGAGTCATTCGTAGCTCCGTCCGCCGACGACGATATCGAAGTGAAAGGCGAGCGCGAACGCCGGCACCGTTGCCGACAGGTCGAGCTGGCCGACGAGGCTCGCACGCGCCCCCTGGTCGCTGAGCGCGCCGTAGATCGGATCGTGCTCCAGCAGCGGATCGCCGGGGAAGTACATCTGGGTCACGACGCGCTCGACGAAGGCGTTCCCGATCACCGAGAAATGGATGTGCGCAGGCCGCCAGGCGTTGGCGTGGTTGCCCCACGGGTACGCGCCCGGCCTGATCGTCAGGAAGTGATAGCGTCCCTGCTCGTTGCTGATGCAGGCGCCGGCGCCGGTGAAGTTCGGGTCGAGCGGCGCCGGGTGTTGATCGACGGCGTGCGCGTAGCGGCCGGCGGCGTTCGCCTGCCAGACTTCGATCAGCGCGCCCGGGACCGGGCGGCCGGCGCCGTCGAGGATCTGCCCCTCGACGATGATGCGTTCGCCGATCGGCTCGCCGGCGTGCTGGCGCGTGAGGTCGCTGGCCTGCGGGCCGGTGCGGCCGATGTTGGCGAGCAGCGTCGCCGCATTCAGGCGCGCCAGCTCGCCGGGCCCGTAGGGGATGCGCACCGGCGGCCGGCTCGGCGCGCGCAACACCGTCGATCGATAGGCGGGGTGCAGGTGCGGCGGCTCGATCTCCGGCGAAACGCGCCGCTCGGGCGAGTGCAGCTGCTCGGGTGAACGTGGATCGTCAGCCGGGGGCCGCACCATCCCCCAAAGCTGTCACGACGTCCGGGGCGGTTCAATAAGCGAAGTTAGAAGTCGGCCGACAAGCCGGCCCGCCGGCATGGCCAGCGGGTCGGATCGGCGGCCGCCGGTGGAGCGAGAAGCAAAGCTTCAATCGCACCGATGACGACCCACACCGGCCAAATTTGCCGCCGTCGAGCGACACAGCAGCAACGGATGAGGACCCGGTTCTCTTCTTTTTGTGGGGGTCGAGTTGGCTACGGAAACGCCTTGTCGAGATCACGGGCGATCTGCAAGTAAAGGCCACGGACGCGCTCGCCCAGCTTGGCCGGCAGCTCCGCCAGGCGCGGGCGCGGCGGGAACTTCGCGAAGTCGATGCCGAACCCGAGATCGTTCGGCTCCCACCAGCCGACCTCGTTCAGGTGATCGGCGTCGATGACCGTCGCGACGGCGAACTCGTCGCGCCAGCGCGCCGACGAGACCGGAACCAGGCCGTCGTTGGCGCCCTCGTGTTGCTGGACCACGTGCCAGGACAGCTTCAGCGGCTCGAAGACGTGCGGCAGGAGTTGCGCACCCGCGTAGGCGCGGAACGCGACGCCGCAGCGAAGCTCGAAGGATTCGGCCTGGGCGTTGAACGCCGCGCACGACTTCGTCGTCAGGTCACGGAAGCCGTCGAGCGTGCCGATCCCCAGCATCGACAGGATCGCGAGCAGCAGCTTCTCGCTGGTCACGCCCCAGTCGGCGAACGACGTCCCCCAGTGGGGCGTGCCGATGGTGGTCAGCGAGGCGACGCGCTCGTGGATCCCGTCGGCGCGGCCGTCGAAGAGCATGTGGCGCGCGTCCAGGCCGCCCATGCTGTGCCCGATGATGTGCACCTTGCGCGCGCGGGTCGCCGCCAGCACCTGCTCGACGTTGGCGCGCAGCGCGCGCGAGCGGACAGCCACGCCTTCGGCCCACGGCACCGACGAGTGGTAGGTCGGGAAGCCGGCGGCCTGCAGGGTGCTGCGGATGCGTCGGAAATAGTGCGTCCGATCATCGGACATGTCTTCGTCCATCAGCAGATCGCGGAGCAGCACGTCGAAGCGGGCGATTCCGTGAGCGAGCACGATCGGGAACGTCATCGGTCAACCTCCGAATAGATCACCGTCTGTCTTAACGCTTGCCGCGCAGGCTATTCCCACGCGATTCGATCACGCTCACGGCCCGGCGATGACCAGGGTGGCGCGAGCCAGGTCGCTGCCGCCGCGGCTGTCGCGCACGACCAGCGCCAGTTGGACCGTGGCGGCGCCGCCCGGCGCGATCCAGCCGGTCGACGTCGTGGTCGCGGCCGGGTCGGTGATCGTGGTCGCGGGCCGATCGAGCAGGCCGCCGGTGACGTACCACGACGCTTGCAACGTCTCGGCCGTCGACACGATCGTGCGCGACTGCCGATCGAAGACGGGAAACGTTTCGATGCCGCCGGGAAGCCACGACGCCTGGACGACCAGATGCGCGCCCGCTGGCACCGCGCCGGGATCGATCCGGCTGCCGTCGTCGCTGGCGAAAGCGAGGCCGGTAATCGAAGGGTTCTGGTTGGCGCGATAGGCGGCCCGGAACGCGCGCGCGTCGGCGAGCGAGGCATCCGGCAAATCGCAGGTGACGCGCTCGAGGCCGATCGCCACGGCGCCGCCCAGCACGACCGTCACCGGCTGGAAGTAGCCGCCGGTAGCGTCAGAATCTCTCGCGCGCGCGGTCGGCTGGCCGGGCAGCGGCTGGGGGACGTCGGGCCCGAACACGGTGCAGACGTCGCTGGGGATCGCGATCGACGCCGGGTCACCGACGGCGTCGGGCACCGCCGCCGGCGCGAGGCAGTCGGGCGCAACCACGCGGTTCTCCGACGGGGGCTTCGGCGTGTGGCAGAGCGTCCACGCCGTCGCCGACGGATCGACGGCGGCGGCGGGATCGATGGCGAGCGCCTCGAGGGCGACCGTGGTGCCGGGCGCGACCTCCGGTGGCTCGGCTTTCCAGCCGACGATCGTCAGGCGCGAGATCGACCACGGACGGTCGTCGAGCGTCGGCGTGCAACCGACGCACGCCGCGATCGCGAGCACGCCCAGCGTGGGGCTCCAGCGCCGGCCGATCATGATTCGATCCTCACACCCAGCAGCACCAGCAGCGGCGGGCCGGTCAGGTAGGCGGACGAGGTGAAGTCGCGCGTGTAGACGATCTCCTCGGGGTTGCGGCGCCCGGTCAGGTTCTGCGCGTCGAGGTAGAGCGAGACGCCGACGGGTCCGGCGATCACCGTGCGATCGACGCGTGCGTCGAGCTGGAAGAACGGCGGCAGGCGCGTGCTGTTCTGCGCCGCGAAGAGTGGTTGCGTCACGCCGTCGTGCAGGTCGCCGAAGCTGCCGACAACTGGCGTTCGCGGCATGCCAGTGGCGTAGCGCACGCGCCCGCTGAACGTCCAGGCGGCGCGCTGCTGGCTGGCGACCGCGGTCAGCACGTGGGTCTGATCGAAGTCGAGCAGGCGCGCGGGACCGTCGCCGCTCCAGCGCTCGCTGCGGCCGAGCGTGTAGGTCAGCCAGCCCTGCGTGCCGCGCGCAAGCTCGCGGCGCAGGATGACGTCGAGCCCCACGCTGCGCCCGCGGCCGCCGGAGACCAGGGCGGAGGCCAGCAGCGGCGTCGCCAGCGGCGAGCGCACCGCCAGGTGATCGAGTCGGCGGTAGAAGAGGTGTCCCTCGACGGTGGTGTGCGCGGCGAGGCGCGCCCAGAGCGACAGCGTGCCGTGGATCGCGCGGCCCGGCACCAGCGACGGCGATCCGAACACCGCGCTCAAATCGGCGGCATCGACCGGCTGGTGGTAGACGCCGCCCGCCATTGTCGCGATCAGCGCGGGCGAGATCGCGCACGCGACCGACAGCCGCGGATCGATCGCGCCGTCCAGATGCGCGTAACCGACGACCGGCGTCGCGCCGATCGGCGGCAGCGAGCGGCTGCCGTCGACGGGGAAGGCGTCGGCGCGCGCGCCCGGCGTCACGCTCCAGGCCCCGCGAGTAAACGTGGCGCTGACGTAGGGTGCGACGTCGCCGATCGTGGCTGACCATCGGTCGGCGTTGACGTCGTCGCCGGGCGGCTGGCCAAACACCACCAGATCGCCTTCGCGCGCCGGGATGGTCAGGCTGCCCGCGCGCCGCACGTCGGATGACTGGAGCCACCCGTCGAGCCCCATCGTGAGGCGCCAGGCCGAACCGAGCCGCGCGCGGTAGCGGGCGCGCAGGCCGACTTCGCGGCTCGAGATCGATTGCGACCCGGGAACCGCACCGAATTGCTGGTCGTCGCCGGTGTCGTCGCCACCCGCGTAGACCGTCGCGCCGAGGCCGTCGTCGTCGTCGCTCTCTTCGTAAGTGATCGCTGCCCGCCACCAGTTCGAGCGCTGCGCTTCGGTGCGCGCGGGCAGCGCCGCGGCGTCACTGGAGAGATCGCGGCGCACGCGATCGAGCGACGCCAGCGCGAAGGCTCGCAGCGACGCGTGTTCACCGAGCGGCAGCGCCGCCAGGATCTGCCCGTCGGAGTAGCGCGGGATCGGAAACAGCGCCTGCGCCGACGTCGCATCCAGCGTCGACGCGGGCAGCACGCGGCCGTAGGTCTGGTCGAGATAGCTCGTGCGCGCGGCGGCGGCGATGCGCAAGCGACCGACGCCGCCGCGCCAGGCGGCGCCGCCGTCGAGCAGGTTGGCGTCGACCACCAGGTGCGATCCGCCGGTCTCGAGCGGACGCGGCTCGATGCGCACCAGGCCGCCGAGCGCGCGACCATAGTCGGCGCCGTACGCGCCCGGGACGACATCGATGCGCCCGACGAGCTCGGCGCCGACCGTCGAGCGGAAGCCGCCGAAGTGGGTGAGCGCGGGGATCTCGACGCCGTCGAAGAGGATGCGCGACTCGGCCGGCGCCGCGCCCCAGATGACGAGGCCCGTGGCGCCGGGCGCGGCGCGCGCGACGCCGGGGAGATCCTGCGCCGCCAGCGCGGGATCGCCGCCGGTGCCGGGCAGGTGGCGCGCCGCTTCGCGCTCGATCCCGGTCCCCACCGGCTGCGGCGGCCCGCCCGGCGCGCGGACGACAGTCGTGTAAGGCGACGTAGATGTGGACGTGGACGTAGAGGTAGTCGTAGTCGGCGCTGCTGCTGCCACCGCCGCCGGTACCGGTTCAGACCCAACGACAGGTGCCGTCTCCGCGGCCGCGCGTCTCGCGGTCAACGCCGCGAGCGCAAGCAGCACCGCCGCCGCGCGCCTGCCGCGATCACGAGGCCGGCACATCGAACGCCAGCGCCTGGATTCCGCTGCCGGGTCCCTTCGAGAATCGGGCGTCGCCGGGCAGGCTCTCGCCGGCGACCGCGCCGATCGGCGTGCCGTCGAAGGTTGCGTTCACGGTCCAGCGCGCCGCTGCGGCTCCGCACAGCGAAGCCGTGTCGACGCGCACCAGGTAG
The DNA here is from genome assembly GCA_964571275.1 of uncultured Myxococcales bacterium. Lineage (GTDB taxonomy): Bacteria > Myxococcota_A > Polyangia > Fen-1088 > Fen-1088 > DASRQZ01. The sequence continues at coordinate 10,126 of CAZNCQ010000015.1, read as the reverse complement.
CTACCCGCGGGCGGCGGTACCTGCCAGACGACATTCTCCTGGCGGCGGCCGTCGATCACGCAGCCGGCGTTCGAATCGAAGTCGAGGATGCCGCCGGTGCGCCAGGCCGCCGCGTCGACCGGCGTGCCCGGCGGCGGCAGGCGATACGAGTTGATGTTGCCGGCCCAGACCTCGACGCCGCCCGGGATGACGACGTGCAGATCGAGGTCGGCTTCGGTGTCCCAGCTCAGGCTCACCACCAGCGTGCCCGTCGGTGGCGGCAGGGCGGCGCTGTCGAGGGGCACGGTCGACGGCGCGCCGAAGTGGCCCTGCGCGTCGATGGCGCGCGCCACCAGTGTCAGCGACCCGAGCGGCAGCGTCGGCGCGAACGAGAGCGTCGCCATGAACGTCGGCAGGTCGGGCGCATCGAGCGACGGCGGCCCCGCGACGACGATCCAGTAGCCGCGATCGCCGCGCAGGCCCAGCGCCACCGTGGCCGCCGTCGCGGCCAGCGTGCCGCTGAGCGGCTTCTCGCGCTCGCCCGGCCGCACCGCGGTCAGGCTGTTGAAGATGCTGACCACCGCCGGTCCGTCCGCGGGCGCGACCGCGTCCAGATCGCCTGCCACGAACTGCGCACCCTCGACCCGCAGCTGCGCCTCGAGCCCGATGTCGACGTTGGCGTCGGCCGTGCTGCGGCATCCGAGGGCGGCGGCCGCGATTGCCAGCGCGCACACGCACGTGATGCGCGGCCTCACCATGCGATCTGCCCGCGCACCATTACGGTCTCCCCGCCCAGCGTCGCCGGCAGGCCCGCGGCCGTGCGCCCGAGCGGGTTGGTCAGATGCTGGTACTCGACGACGATCCGATCGAGCTCCGACCAGCGCCACGCCGCGGTCGCCGTCCAGGCCGCGTCGTGCGCGTCGACCGGGACGACCACGAGCGCGCGTGGCTCGGACGCGTCGGCGTCGGGATCGTAGCGATCGTAGCGCCCGCCGATCGCGAACCATTTGCCGAGCGCCTGCACGAACCCCGCGACCCAGCCGCGCTCGCGCAGATCGCGTCCGGTCGCGACCGGGTCGGCGGGCGCGAGGCCGCGATCGAGGTTGGTGGCCCAGATCGCCTCGCCGACGATCTCCAGCGCGCCGAGACGCGGAAGCGCGATCCGCACGCGGGCGTCGGCGCCCAGCGCGAAGCGGTGGAAGTTCACCGACGGCGTCGCCGCCGATCCGGAGATCACCTGGATCTCGCTCAGCTCCACGATGCCGTCCTCGTTCTGGTCGCGCCAGACCAGCACGTCCTTGGTCTCGGGCGTGCCGCGATGGAAGCCGGTGCCGGTCAGTCCAGAGACGCCGGCCGCGAAGGCGACCCGACCGCGCGCGCCGCTGACGCCGAGGCGGCCGACGATGTCCTTCGCGTGATTCGGATCCTGGACCGGAAAGGCGCGCTCGCCGAGCGGGTCGCCGTTGACCATCGCGATCTGCGCGTCGATGAAGCGCCAGCCGCCGCGCAGGCGCACGCCGAGATCGAAGACGCCGGGAAAGAGCGCGCGGCTCACGCTGCTGCGCTCGAGGAAGAAGCGGTCCTGGTCGCGCTGGTTCACCTCGTAGCCCCAGGGTGTGCGCAGGAGCCCGATGGTGGCGTAGCCCCAGGCGCGTCCGGTCTCGTCGGGCGTGCGCGCGTTCACGCTCACCTCGGCGTCGATCAAGCCGGCCGCGGAACCGTTCACGGTGTTGCCGTCGAGCTCGAGGCTGCCCGACATGCGCGCGTGGTCGATGTCGAGGTGCAGCCGCGCGCGCCGGATGAAGTAGCGCGTCTGGTTGAGCGGGGCGCCCGTCGACGGATCGACCTCGTCCTGCGACGACGCATCGTGGAGCGTGCCGTCGGCCTGGACATAGCCCGTGAGGCGCACGCCCACCGGCAGCGGCGTTGACGAGGGCGACGACGATGACGGGCTGGGTGTCGCGGGCGCGACCACGACGGCCGCGGGCGGCGCCTCCGCATCATCGCTCGCCGCCGCCGGCCACGCGGCCAGCGTCGCGACCAGACTGGCGGCGACGCCGGGAGCCAGCCAGCGCGGCAACTTCGTCACGGCAGCGCGGGCAGCACGCCGCCGTTCTGCATCTGCAGCACCGGCTGCGGCCGCGGCGGCGCGACGGCGCGCGCCGTGCAGGGATTGTTGATGATCGCCCCGTCGGTGGCGGGCGCCGTCGCGCAGTCGACCAGCGGCGTGCGGCCGTTGGCCGCCTCGCAGAAGCCGTGGCGGCACGTCTGCCCGCCCGCGCAGTTCGCGGCGCCGGTGCAGGTCACGCAGCTCTGCGGCGCCGTGCCGACCGCGGCCTCGTACGCGCAGCCGCAGGGATCAGCCGACTGATAGGTCGTGAGCGCTCCGCCTTCCGCGTCGCGCTCGACGTTCATGGCGCAGATCGGCACGAGGCCCTTGCCCGCGACCAGCGTCAACGGATCCAGCCCGGTGGGCGGGCTCGCGGTCGGCGAGCCGGTCAAGATGTCGACGACGCGCGCCGCGCGGGCGTCGGTCGGGATCGCGTTCGCGTCGACCCCGATGAGATAGAACACGTGCGACCAGCCGACGTAGTGGCCGTCGCGCACGTTGCGCTTGTCGAACGCGGTCGCCGTGGTGTCGGGCAGGTAGCCGCCGGTCTGCATGTAGCCCTGGAACGACAGCGAGCGCAGCCCCATGCGATTGGCGGCGCTGTCGTAAATCTCGGCGCCGAGGATGCCGATGGTCTTGTCCGGCGCGCTCGACGCGGCGACCATCGACGCGACCGCCGTCGATTGATCGATCGGCTGGCCTTTCCATTTCGCGGCCGGCACCCCGATCATCGCGCCCATGCTGACCTGCGTCCCCTTGGTGGCGGGCCGTACGAAGTAGAAGGTCGGGTCGAGCCACGGCGACACCATGCCGGCGGCCCCGAAGCCGAAGGTCAGGTAGGCCTCCTCTGCGCTGATGGCGTGCGCGGTGCTGGCCGTGGGGACGACGAACACAAACGACTGGATCGGTCCCTTGTACGCCTTGGTCGTCGTCGGTGGCGTCGCGGCCGTGCAGCTCTCGGGGAAGACGATCGGGATCCCCAGCTGCACCGGCACGCCCGCGGCGTCCGGCGTGCACGTCGGAACGGTGCCGGTGTTGGGATCCCAGCTCGGATCGCTCGGGATGTACGACAGGTTCTGCTTGAGCGGCGTGTTGTTGTAGACCGCGTCGATGATTGTGCACGACCCGGTGGCGAACCAGACCAGCGTGGTCGGCGTCGTGGTGTCCTGGCGCAGCGCCTGGCCCAGCGTCTTGAGGATCGGAACCTGCGTGTCGCCCGCCATGATGTAGAGCGGGTTGATCAGCGTCGAGCACGCCACCGACGGCGCGGCGTCGGAGCCATCGGTCGTGGCATCGCTGGCCGTCGAGCCGTCACCGGGCGCGACGTCCGCGGCGTCGGTGTCGCTGGCGGGCGCGTCGCTGCCGCCGTCGGGCAGGATGACCGCGTTCGGCGCGCCCGACGACGAGCTGCAGCCGAGCGGCGCCGCCAGGGCCAGTGCGACGGCGCCAGCCACGGCGGCGAAACGCGGCCAGTGACGACGGGATGAGGCTGAGGAATCGAGTGCGGGCTTCATGTGAGGCTCCGTTGGTCTGGGTTGGCAGAAACCGCGGTCGTGTCGGCGATGAGCCGCCCGGACTCCCGGGTCACGTAGCCGCCGAGCGTCTCCATCTCGCGGCGAAAGCTGCGTCCGCTCAAGAGCTCGAGCAGCCGGACGACGCGCGCGTCGCCCGCGTGCTCCTTGGCGAGGATCAGGTCGAAGCGCTCTTCGGCGAGCGGGATGAAGCAGAGGCCGTGCGCGCGCGCGGCCTCGGGCAAGGCGATGCCGGCGTCGGCGAGGCCGAGCGCGACGAGCTGCGCGACGTCCATGTGGCCGCGCGCGATGAGCGGAGCGGGCGGCATGGCAGCGTGCAGCCCCTCGCGGCGCAACAGGCGTAGGACCAGATCTTGCGCGCCCGATCCGCGCGGCCGCGCGACGAAGCGGACATCGCCTCGGTCGCGGGCGAGGTCGCGCACGCCGCGGATGCGCCGCGGATTTCCCGGCGCCACCACCAGCCCGGCTTGCCAGCGCGCCAGGTTGAAGATCAGCATCGCGCGGCCCGGCAGCCGGCGCTGCACGAAGGGGACGTTGAATTCGCGCGCGTCCTCGTCGTAGAGGTGCGCGCCCGCGACGTGAACCTGGCCGCGCGCGAGCAGGTCCAGCGCGGCGCCGCTCGAGCGATCGAGCCAGACCACGCGATCGCCGCTGCGCGCGGCGCTGGCGCGCGCCGCGAGGATCCCACCGGCCGGCGCGCAGCCGGCACACAGGAGGGTGTCGCGCGCGCGATCGAGATCCGCGAACGGCGTCACGCGCGTGTCGCGGCTCTCGTGCGCCGAGGGTGCCGAGCGTATAGAGTTCGCAGCGATCGCGCCGTCGGCCGCGGTCGCCAGGGCGCCGGGATCGTTCGTGCTCAGGCGGTGCGCGACCCAGCGTCCTCCGATCGACGCGAGCACGACGCGTGCCTCGGCGGGCGGCTGCCGCCGGGCAGCGGCACGGGAGCCGCGTCGCGCGTCGCGCGCCGGAAGCTCGTCGTCGGCGAGCTCGGCGCGGATGGGGGCGTGACGCTCGTCGAGCCAGAAGAGATCCTCGACGTGGCAGCCGAGCTCGCGCGCCAGCCGCAACGCCAGCGCCGCCGACGGCACGCTGTGGCCGGCTTCGAGCGTGCTCAAGCTCTGGCGGCTCACACCGACCCGCGCCGCGAGATCGTGCTGGCGCAGCCCGGCCGCCGCGCGCCTTCGCCCGACGCAATTTCCGAGGGCCCCCATGCGCCCGCGTCTTGTCGCGCAAACACGACGGAGTGTCAAGGCAACCTCACCGGCGGCATGCCGGGGATGCCAGGGTAGACTCGCCCGGATGAAGCTCGCGGAGGATCGGATGAGAGGCCGTCGCGGCGCGTGCGGTGGGGGCGGTCGGGCGTGGACCTGAAGGTGCTGGCCCTGATGATCGGCGTCGCCGGCGCGATCGCGCTCGGCGTCCGCGCGGCGCGCGCCTCCGCCGGCGACGATCGCGCCGCCGCGCCCGACACCGGCGTCCCTCCGACGTCCGACGGGCCGGTCGCGATGCCGCCCCCGTCGGAGAAGGCGCTGCGCTACTACCGCGGCGGCAACGTGATCTGGCTCGTCGAGCAGTTCCTGGGCCTGGCGCTGCCGGCGCTGCTCCTGTTCAGCGGCTTCTCCGCGCAGCTCCGGACGCTCGCTTCGTCGCTCGGGCGCGGACGCTTCTATCCGACGCTGCTGATCTACCTTTGCGCCTTCTCGATCGTGACGTCCCTGCTCGAGCTGCCGCTGTCGTACTACGTCGGCTACGTGCGCGAGCACGCGTTCGGTCTGTCGACGCAGCACCTGTCGAAGTGGGTCGGCGACCAGCTCAAGGGCCTGCTCGTCGGATTGGTCATCGGCGCGCTGATCCTCTGGGTGCCCTATGTCTTGCTGGCGCGCAGCCCCGCGCACTGGTGGCTGTGGACCGGCGGGCTGTCGCTGCCGCTCATTGTGATCATGTTCCTGGTGGCGCCGATCTGGATCGCGCCGCTGTTCAACAAGTTCGGCGCGATGCAGGACAAGAGCCTGGAAGCCGAGGTGCTGGCGACCGCTCGGCAAGCCGGCGTCGAGGGCGCCCGCGTCTACCAGGTCGACAAGAGCGTCGACACCGAAAAGGTCAACGCCTACGTCACGGGCATCGGCGGCACCAAGCGCATCGTCCTGTGGGACACGCTGCTCAAGCGCCTCTCGCCGCGGCAGATCCGGTTCGTCGTCGGGCACGAGCTCGGCCACTACGTGCTCGGCCACGTCGTGATGAGCATCTTCGTGTCCTGGGCGCTGATCCTGCTCGGGCTCTTCGGCGCGCACCTCAGCGCGGATCTCCTGCTGTCGCGGTTCGGCGGCCGCTTCGGCTTCACCCACCTCTCCGACATCGCGTCACTGCCGCTGCTGATGCTGCTGCTGTCGGTGTTCTCGCTACTGATCGGCCCGGCGACGCTGGCGCTGTCGCGGCACCACGAGCACGAGGCTGATCGCTTCGCGCTGGAGCTCACCCACGACAACCACGGCGGCGCCAGCGCGTTCGTGGCCCTGCAGCAGCAAAACTTGGCGGTCCCGCGGCCGGGTTGGCTGTTCAAGGTCTTCCGCGCGAGCCACCCGCCGATCGGGGAGCGCGTCGATTTCATCAACGCGTACCGTCCCTGGGAGCGGGGCGAGCCCGAGCGCTACGCGGATCATTTCCGTCGCTGAGGTGCCCCGTTCCTGTCCGGGGACGTTGACACCCCGAGCATGGCGACCTTACGATTGACCGGGGCAATCATGAGCCGGCCGAGCATCCTCCTGGTGGACGACGTCGAGGCGAACCTGGTCGCGCTGGAAGCGCTGCTGGCGGACGTCGACTGCGAGCTGGTGCGCGCGAAGTCGGGGAACGAGGGGCTGCGCCAGCTCCTGAAGCGCGAGTTCGCCGTGATGCTCCTCGATGTGCAGATGCCGAACATGGACGGCTACGAGATGGCGCACTACGCACGCGAGAACCCCGACACGCGGCAGGTGCCGATCATCTTCCTGACGGCGATGAACCAGACCGAAGACAACATGCTCCAGGGCTACGGCTCAGGAGCGGTCGACATCCTCTACAAGCCCTTCAGCCCGATGATCCTGCGCAGCAAGATCCGCGTCTTTCTCGATCTCTACAACACGCGCCGCCATCTGGCCGACGGCCTGGCGGCGCACCAGAAGACGCTGGTCGAGCTCAAGGCGTCGCGCGACGAGCTGGAGCGGCGGCATCGCGCCCTGGAGCAGGCGCAGCGCGACCATCGCGAGCTGACCGCGTTCGTCGTCCACGATCTCAAGAACCCACTGTCGATCGCCTACTCCGGGCTCGACTGGGTCAGCGAGCGGATCCCGGCCTCGCAGGGCGAGATCGGTCAGGCGATCGCCGACGCGCGCGAGGCGACGACCCGGCTGCGGTACATGATCGAGGACCTTCTCACCATCTCGCGCATGGAGGAGTCCGATTTCCCCTTGCAGCGCGAGCTCCTCAGCGTGACCCGCTTCCTGCGCTCGGTGGTCCAGGGCTTCGCCGCTCGTGCACAGCAGAACGACATCGTCCTCGTGCCGCCACCCGAGCAGGCGGTCGAGGTGGTCGCCGATCAGCGCCTGCTCCGGCGCGTCGTCGAGAACATCCTCGACAACGCCTTCCGATACACGCCGGCCAAGGGCCGCATCGCCGTCAGCGTGCGGCCGGGTGTCGAGATCAACGTCTCCAATGACGGTCCCGTGATTCCCCCGCCCGAGCGGCTTCGAATCTTCGAGAAGTTCAAGCGCGGCTCGGGTGAACGGGTCATCGCCGGCAACGCCGGGCTGGGCCTCTACTTCTGCAAGCGGGCCGTCGAGGCGCACGGCGGGGAGATCGACGTCATCTCGACGCAGGACTGGGCGACGTCGTTTCGAATCAGCCTGCCAGCGACGATCGAGCGCTGAGGCGTTGCGCGTCTCGGGAGTGGGCCGTAGTCTGGAGGGTGTGCGGGGTTGGTTTCGCGCCGCGGGGCGTCGGCCGTCGTGGCAGAGGTACGGCGGTGGCGTCGCTCTGATCATTGGCGTCGTCATGGGACGGCTCGCCATGGATCCATGGTGGGGGCGCCAGCAGAATCGCCACCTGTTCTTCCTGCCGGCCGTGATGTTGATCGCATGGCTCTTCGGCTTCGGCCCCGGGATGCTCGCGACGGTCATCAGCGTGGTCGCGCTCGCCTGCTTCTGGAGCGGCGAGGGCTCCACCGGGCGGGTTCCGTTCGAGTTGCTGTCGTTCTTCCTCGTGAGCGCGGCGGTCTGCGTTCTGGTCCGATCCCTGCAGCGCGCACGCGAGCGCGCCGACGCCGCGCGGGTGTCGCGGGAGCAGGTGCTGACCGTCGTCGCCCACGATCTGCGCTCGCCGCTGGCGACGATCATGGTCTCGGCGTCGTCGCTGGCGCGCGACACGTCGGATCCCGCGGTGGTGCGTAACCGGGTCAAGACCATCGACCGCGCGGTCGTGCGCATGGATAGCCTGATCCGCGACATCGTCGATGCCGCCGGCGTCGAGCGCGGCGAGCTGCCGATGACCATCAAGCCGGAGCGGGTGGAGACGCTGGTGCAGGAGGCGATCGAGCTGCACGCGCCGCTCGCCCAGGAGGCGGGCGTGATCCTCGACGCCGAGCTCGGGCTCCACGAATTGACGATGGCCTGCGACCGCCAGCGCATCCTGCAGGTGCTGGGCAACCTGATCGGGAACGCGCTCAAGTTCACCCCGTCGGGTGGACGCATCACCGTGCGCGTCGAGGAGCAGGCGGACGCCGTCGGATTCGCCGTCGACGATACCGGCTCCGGCATTGCGCCCGAGCACGTCGCCCACCTCTTCGACCGCTACTGGAGCGGCGATTCGCGCGGGATCGGGCTTGGCCTCTACATCGCGCGCAGCATCGTGCGCGGGCACGGCGGCGACATCGGGGTGCGCAGCAAACCGGGCGCGGGCGCGTCGTTCTTCTTTTCGGTGCCGCGCGCGGCGTCGCCGACGCCCGAGCCCGGCGCCGCCATCAGCCTGCGTCATTTGCTGGAACGATAGCGCGCTGACGTCCTGTCCGACGGGCGAGTGCGGCTGATCATTGTCGTTGCGCGATCTTCGCTATAGCCTTCAGTGGTGAAGGCGGCTCACGTTCGAGCGTGGTCGCGCCCGGGTATCTGTCTCTACCCGCTGGCGCTCGGTCTTGTGGTTGGAGGCACGGCGCGCGCAGAGAGCGCTCCGTCGAGCGTCGCGTCCAGCGTGGTCGTCAACGAGTGCGCCAGCGGCCCGACGGGATGGATCGAGCTTCTGAACCGCGGCAGCGAGGGGGTCGACCTCGCGAGGGATCCCGAGGCCTGCTGGTTCATCGACGACGCCGCCGGTGGCGGCAGCGCCAAGCTGGTCAGCGACGCCAACGTCAATCACGCGCAGGGCTCGAGCTCGTGCGGCGCGCTCGAGCGCACGGCGACCTGCGCCGCGATCGCGCCTGGCGAGGCGGTCTGGATCCGATACCCGTTCATCAACGCGACCACGCCCGACGCCTGCCGGCTGCTGAGCACGCCGCGCGTGTCGGGCGTCTGCGGCGCCTTGCTGCGCGATTCGGGCACCGGCGTGGCGACGCACGCGACGGTGGCGGGCCAATGCTTCGGCCGGCAGCCCGACGGCGCCAACTGGTCGACAGGACCGATCGCCTGCACGCCGGGCGCATCCAACGGCAAGTGCGCGCCCGGGAATGCCTGCGACGACGGCAATCCGTGCACGCGCGGCGAGATGTACTCGCCGACCTGCCAGTGCGGCGGCGGCACGCCGCTCAACGGCGCGCCGTGCGGCTCGGGCAAGGTCTGCCAGTTCGGCGCCTGCACCACGTCGCAGACCGGCACCGGCTCCGTGGGCGCCATGATCTTGGGGCAGGGCCCGGGCGGCCTGCTGCTCATCGGCACGCTGGTGACGCCCGACGAGGTGGTCGACGGCGAGATCCTGATCGTCGGCGACGAGATCCGGTGCGTCGCGCCGTCGTGCCAGACCGATCCCGCGGTGGCGACCGCGACGATCGTGCAGACCAACGGCATCATCTTTCCCGGCCTGATCGACGCGCGCAATCACGTCCAGTACGACATCTTCGACGACAGCGATTGGGCGCCCGAGGCCAACGATCACTTCACGAATCACTACCAGTGGGCCGACACCAAGCGCTTCCGCGCGCTGGAGGCGGCCAAGCAGTACTTGAACGGCGAAGCCAAGGGCGCGCACGTCAACATCAGCTGCGACCTGGCCAAGTTTGGCGAGATGAAGGCGCTGATCGCGGGCACGACGTCGATCGTCGGCGAGGCGCTGCCCGAGGATCAGAAGTGCTACGCGTCGCTGGCGCGAACGATCGACCAGAAGCCGAACGGCCTCCTCGCCGACAAGATCCAGACCGCCGACGTCTTCCCCAGGGCCGCCGAGGCCGAGCGGGTGTGCGCCAATCAGTCGAGCGGCAAGACCGACGCCTATCTCGTGCAGATCGGCGACGGCACCGACGACATCGCGCGCAAGGAGTTCCAGC
>CAZNCQ010000014.1:0-59961 GCA_964571275.1 uncultured Myxococcales bacterium | reverse complement strand
GCGACATGCTGCAGGCGGTGTTCAGCGCCTCGTGCACGATCAGCGAGACGGTGACGGTGAACTGCAACCTGCCCATGTGCACCATCACGGCACCCACGCTCAGCGCCACCCACGTCGCGCTCAATGGTGTGCCTGTCGCCAACGGCGGTGACCGCGTGAGCGCTTCCGGCACGTCCTACCAGGTCGAGTTCGACGTATCGACCGACGTCGAGGACGGCCAGCCCGTTCAGCTCAAGGTCACGCCGATGGGCAGCACGGTCAGCACCATCGTCGAGGGGACGGCCGTGAAGGGCAAGGTCGTCTTCGCCGGCGTCACCCTGGTACCCGACGGCAACTACACCATCGAAGCCGACTGCACCAACAAGGCGGGCGTGGTCGGCGCGTCGGCGAAGGGGATGTACCCGGTCGATTCGACGCCTCCGACGCTGACGATCTCGTCGCCGGCGAACGGCACCTACTTCGGGCCGAATGACCTGAAGAACAATTCGTTTCAGGTCTGCGCTCAGACACCCGACAAAGACGCCACCGCGTTGCCGGCAGCGCTGGGCGCGGCGGTGAATAATTTGTCGGTCGCGGTCGGCACCGGATCCCCCGATCCCACCAACGGCTACGCCGCCGTGACCGCGACCGCCACCGATACGTGCCTCAACGTGGCCTGCACCAGCAGCACGCCGGTCGACCTGACGGTGACCCTGAAGGACGCCGCAGGCAACGCAACCGTCAAGACCATCTCGCAGATCTCCTGCGCGACCACGCTGCCGGGCGTGCAGATCGTGTCGCCGACCAGTGACTCGATGCCTTTCGGCGATCCGACCAAGCACCTCTTGGCCGCGTCGTCGACCAATACCCTGCGGGATCAGGATCCCGTGACGCCGGGGGCCCAGTGGACGGTCGTGGCGTGCTCCAACACGTCTGGGAAAGCGACCCTCATGGCCGGGGCGATGGGCGGATCCTTGCTCGCGGTCGCTGGCCCGGTCAACACGGCCGCGGCGACACCCGCTGATGGTTGTGCGACCGGATTCCCGAACGCGGCAAGGTTCGTGGGAGCGACCATTCCCGATAGCCAGGAGCAAGGCGACGGGGCTCTGGGCGCTGCTACGGAGTTGCGCGTTGATGTGACGGCCTCGACGTCGGCCGTTGGTATGAGCTCACTCGTCGACCTGTGGGTTGATTCGGTGGTCCCCGGTATTCAACAGTATTCACCCAATCCTCTGTGCGGATTGATCCACCAGAGCGTGACCAACTGGCAGACGCCCGTACAGCTGATCTCCACGAGCCCGATGGTGACGCTGTCCGTTGCGAGCCCCGGTGGGTCCATGGACTATCCGGTCACGAACTGGGCCAACAGTTTCGCGAATTTTGGCACCGTGACCTTCTTCGTCGGCGCGAATCAAGTGACCGCGACGGCAACCGACGCAGCCGGAAACTCGGGGACTTTGATGTCGCCGTGTACGGTGACGGTCGGGACCCCTCCGGTCGTGACGTTCACGACGCCGACAGCCGGGAACACGCTTTGCGCTTCGACTTCGACGACGGGGACTTGTGTGGCCGACGGAGACGGCACCACGGCGGGATGGCAGGGGAACGTTGCTGTGAGTGTCTCGGTGCTCGGATCGCCAGCGACCGCCGGGACTGTGACCTTCAGCGCCGGCGCGGCCACCCTGGGCACCGCCAACATCGATGGCACGGGCCACGCACAGCTGACCGGCGTGACGATCCCCGACGGCAGGGCCGTCAGCATCACCGCCGTCACGAGCGACATCGCTGGAAACGGAACCGGAATTGCCGCGGAGACGCTGGCGGTGGACACGATCGTTCCCGACGCGGTCGCCGCACTGAACGCCGCGGTGCTGAGCCGCCGTCAAACCAGCTTTCATCTCAGCTGGGCGGCTCCCGCAGACGGCGGCCAGCAGTTGTTCTCTTACGTCGTCAAGGTCTCGAGGACGGCCATCACGTCGGCGAACTTCGACGCCGCGACGACGATTCCGTTCACTGGGACGGCGGCGGCTCCTGGGATGTCGGACGGAATCGACATCGTCAATCGTCTCATCGAGAACAACTACTTCTTTGCGGTCGCGTCGATTGACGCCGCCGGAAACCGGAGTGGGATAGCGGCCGCCGGCCCGGTTGCCGCGCATTTCATGCGCAACATCCTCCTGCCCCCCGCAGGCGGGCCGACCAACGAGCGGTTCAGCTCGTCAGTAGACGGCGTTGCTGACCTCAATGGCGACGGGAAGTCAGACGTCTTGGTGGGCGCGTTCGCTGGACAGAGAGCCTACGTGTTCAATGGCTCCGCCGCGTTCGACATGGTTACTGCACCCTCGGTGGTCATCACCGGCCCGGCGGCGGCGGGTTTCGCCCGCCAGTTCGTCGACATCGGGGACATAGACGCTGATGGCAAGGATGACTTCGCGATTTCGGCGCCCCTGATTGGCAACGGACGGATCTACATTTTCAAGGGTCGCGCCACCTGGAACCCGACCTATGTCGCCGACACCGACGCGGACTACATCATCGAGCTCGACAGCACCTACGCTGGAACCTTCTTCGGCGGCACGCTGACGCGGTTGGGTGACTTCAACGGCGACGGAGTCGACGACTTCGCGGTTGGCTGCAACTCCTACGCTGGCGGACGCGGGCGAGTCGTGATTGTTCTCGGCAAGGCGGGATTCAGCGCTGCGAGCGCGAATCTGATGACGATGGACGGCGACCCGGCCTATCCGACGGGGACCTTCGGCGGCACCGTCCTGGGTATCGGCCGGTTCTTCACGAACAATGGCGGCAATAGCCTGGTGGTATCCGCCACGGCGGCCGGCGCCAACAACCGCGGGCGCGTCTACGCGTTCGAAGGCATCACCGGAACGACCGCCGCGATCAATGCCACGATGGCGAACACGTTCGTGGAGGGGCCGGACAACTCCTTCTACGGCACGTCGCTGGGCCTGTTGGGCGCGATCGGAGGAGTTCCCGGCATAGGAATCGGTGCCGGACGAGCGCTGGCAAGCGCGAACGGAATCGCGGATCTCTACTTCGGGACAGTGACCAATCCCTTTGGGGCGACCCCGATTCGCTTTACCGATTCGCTGGCGACCACAGCCAACGACGTTTTCGGGCGACTCGTGCTCGGGGGAGTGTTCGCCGGGACGTCGACGAGCGTCTCGTTGATCGGCGATTCCAAGCCGGACGTCGTGATGGCACCATTCACGGAGTCGGCGGGTGGGGCGCCGCGGCTCTACATCATCGACGGCGCTCGCCTGTCTACATTGGGAAGCCCCAACGACATCGTGACCACGGCCGACGTGATCCTTCCTCTTCCGTCAGATTGGAAGAGCCTACCGCTCCAGCGCAACGGATTGATCAAGGACCTGGACGGCGATGGGTACGGCGATTTCGCAATCGGCGAGAACTTTGCGACCGGGGCCGGTCGCCTCGCCGTTTTCTGGTGATGCCTGTGGTCCGACAGGTGCGATCGCTGACCGAGTTTCTTAAATATGTCGGTCCTCGCGGCGGTCTTTGACTGGAGCTGTGAGACCCCGAATATCGCTGACCTGAGCGCGCTCCTGGCTCCCTGGCGAGCGCGCGCTCCTGACGGTCTCTTCTTCACGCGGGCCCCTCACGCGCTCATGGGAGTGGGGCGAAGGATCGTTCGGCGACGCGAGAGACTCGAGGTCCAGCCGCTCAAGGACGTCCAGCGAGGCATCTGTGTCGTGGGCGATTTGCGGTTGGACAACCGTGACGAGCTCCTCAATCGCCTCCAACCTGGAAGCGAACCGTCGCAGAGCGATACCTCGCTCCTCATCGCGGGATACGAGCGCTGGGGTGAGGGGGTGGCGGCGCGCCTTGTTGGGGACTTCGCGTTCGTCATCTGGGATTGGCGGCGGCGGGTCGTCTACGCCGCTCGCGATCCGTTCGGCGTGCGCCCTCTCGTCTACCGCAAGACGGCTGGGACCCTGATGTTCGCTACGGCGCCCGCACAATTCTTGTCCTTGAGAGACATGGACAGGACCCCGAATGAACAGACGATCGTCGATTCTTTGGAGTGGTCATTCATCACCTACGGTCCAACCTTCTTTCGCGAAATAGAGAGCGTTCGTCCCGGTCACTACCTGACCGCCGGTCAAGGTTGGCAGCGCGAGGTCGAGTACTTCCATCCGCCGAGCTCGCCAACCGTTTATTCAGACGGGGAGCAATATCGGGAGCACTTTCGCTGGTTGTTCAAGCGGGCCGTTCAGGACAGACTGGACTCCGAGACTCCGATCGTCGCTCAGTTGAGCGGAGGCCTCGATTCGTCGTCGATCGTGTGTGCGGCCAACCAGTTGTTGCGCACCTCGGCGGACCCTGTTCGGCTTCTCACGGCGTCTGCGCTCTTCCCAGGGAAGCCATACAATGAGCAGGCCTTCATCGATATCGTCGCTGCCTCGGTCAGCTTCCCGTCCAGGCGATGGGACGGGAGCATCTCCAGCGGACGGGAGTTTTCGAGTCCTTCGCTCAGCATGGCGGGGGCCGGCGTCGCGCGCAATGGGGGCTCCGTCGGTGATTTGACGATCGCGGAGGAGGAGGGAGCTCGGGTCCTGCTTTCGGGGGAGGCTGGTGATTACGTGACCGGGGAATACGGTCTCTTCAACGGCCTTCTCAGGAACGGTCAGGTTCTGACCTTGTTGCATCAAATAGAAATTGCCGGCAACCAGGCCGAGAGAGAGCGGCGCATCCGGGCATGCAAGAAGGCACTTCGCGAGGAGTTGCCCGCGGCGGTCGTCACGCTGTGGGACGTCGCGCATCGGAGGATTCCAGCTCGTCCACCCGAATGGTTGCGCCCCGACCTTCACCCGCTCTGGCGGGACCGCCGGGCATGGCGCCCGTCCGGAGAGGGCCACTGGTTGCACCGCCTGGAGCGAGACACCTGGGGATTCCTTCGCGCTGGACGACTTGCCTGGGTCGTCGACATTCTCGGAGAGCACACCGCTGCGGCAGGGATCGAGATCCGTTATCCATTTCTGGACTCTCGGCTCGTGCAGTTCATCCTCTCCGTCCCGCTAGAGCACCGCCTGCTGGGGGCCTCCCGTCGATGGTTTCATCGAGAATCGCTGAAGCCCTGGCTGCCGGTCGCGATAGCGCAGCGAGACTCGAAGGCCAGGTTCGATGGCGCTGTCGTCCACTGGGGACATCAGAACGTCGAACGAATTCGCGACATCCTGGAGGCCCGCGAATGGGCCAGTGACCGATTCGTCGCGCGGAAATCCGTGACGGATCTCCTCGAGCGCATGTCTCGCTTGCCCGCTCAGGCCGAACACTGGGAAGGCTGGCGCACCTTGAGCTCAATCGTAAATCTTGAGGTTTGGCTTCGCGCGGTTTTGCGATATCCTCACAGTCCGGAGAATATGCCTATGACTGACGGCACGGAGATCGTTGAACTCAGCGAGAGCGAAGACAAAGGGGCTCCAGACAGGCCGCCTTACGTCGCGCCCAAACTGACCGGGGTGGGAAATGTTCGTGATCTGCTCGCCGGAGGAACGACGACCGGAACCGACAGCGGCCAACCGCAGACCCTCGACTGATCGATGCCGCACCTCGCCGCCACGATCCCCGATGGGCGAGAGCGCACGAGCGGCGCCCGCTGGTTCCGGCTGGGGTGCGAGTTGGTCCGGGTCCTCCGCGCGCTTCCCGGGATAGAGGTGCGGCGGCTGACGGACGGCCCGGCGCCCTTGTTGAAGGACCTGCGGGAACGGGCTCGATATCGGCGCCGAAGGACGGCCGAAGAGCGCTCGGATCTCAGGCGCGTGATTCGTTGGGCCGATGCGCACTTTCCCGGGGGCGGTAACTGCTATCGACGGTCCCTGCTCGAGATCGCACTCGACGCGGACTCCGCCAGCGAAGCCTTCGTCATGGGACTGCGTTCCGCGGGCGGCGACCGATCTGGGCATGCATGGGTCGGGTCAGCCGGCGCCGACGGCGGCCTGTACGACGCGATCATATCGCTGTAGACAGCGTGCCGATCGCTCTTCGGAGCTCGTAGATGCCTCGAGGCATCACGGCGCGCGCGGTCGAGGCTTCCTTCACGAGCGTCTTCAGAGACTCGAAGGTTGACGTCCAAGATGTCACCTCCGCCGAACCGAAGTAGGTGCTCTCCATCAGCGCGACGAGCGCGTCGGCGCGCGGGAGCTCCTCGACGACGATTTTTTCTCCGGTGCGGCGATCGGAGTCGATGAGGAGGATGCGCTTGACAGGGCGGCTATCACCGGCGAGGCATCGATCGAGCCCGCTGCATTCGAGCGGCCGGCCGGGCTGCTGCGCGAGTCTGGCCCCCTCCCGGACCGCCCACGCTCGAATCGTCGGTTCGCCGCCGATGATCGCGCGGCAACCGTCGTTCCGGATCGACAGAATCAGTAGGTCTTCGCTGACCACTCGTCGGCCCGCTTCTCCGAACATGCGAACGCTCGTGGTCTTTCCGGCACCGCTACGACCGCAGAAGAGCAGCAATGCCCCGTCGATCTCGACCGCGGCGGCATGAAGGGCACGAATTCCACGCAGCGAGAGAATCTTCGGGACCACGGACTTTAGGCGAATCTGCGCCTCGATGACGGTAGGGACCGATCGAGCCGGTAGCCGAAGAGATTCGCCGCGGGCGTCGACGTCGCATATCAGCGTGGAGTTTTCGAAGTAGGCGTATCCCTCGGGGGTCGCGACCCAGCTGAACGCATCTTCTGGTGGCTTGCTTGGAATCTCAGGGAAAGATTCGAGCACAGCCATCACGTCGCGGCTGGCGGTCGCGGGATCCAGTCCGAAACGTTGCACCAACTTGGCGATGATTTGCGCGGCGGATCGGCCGGCTATCAGGCTGGCCCAGACCTCGCATCCGGTTCGATTGAGTCGATACACCGCGCTCGTCTCTCGGTCGAGCAGAATCCCTTCGCCGTCGATCTCGATGACGTCGAACCGCGCGCGGAGCGTCTCTTCGTTCACCATGCGGCCATAGTACAATTCGCACGGTATGGTTGAAAACCCAGCGCGGTTTCGCGTGTCGCCCGACGTGGCGTCGCGCGACATTCCCGAAGGGCTCATGCTGGTGAACCTTCAGACGGGCGCGGCGTTCAAGCTGAACCAAGTCGGGGCTGCGGTCTGGAAGCGGCTCGACGGGAGCAGCGACACCGCGGCGATCGTCAAGGATCTCGAAAAGCGCTACCGGGTCGGCCGAGATACGCTGGTGCGCGACGTCGAGGTGTTACTGCGCGATCTCGAGCAGCAGGGGCTCATTTCGTCCTCGCCGACGTAGGCAAGTCGGCTCCCTGCCGGACAGGTCTGTCCCAAAGATCAGACGCGCCCCGGCGGTTCCGGGGACGCCCGATCTCGGAGCGCGCCGAGCAACGCGCCCGCGATCGACGGCGCGAGGGCCAGCCCCGCGAGGCGGCGTCCTGGTGCGCCCGGAGGGAATCGTCGCGTGAGCGCGCGGACGAGGCCGCCGACGATACGCGCGCGCGCGTCGGGCTCCAGTTGCCGAAGCAGCGCGGGAATGAAGGGCCCCTCGACTTCCGCGGCGATCATTGGCAGCAGCAACAACGCGTGCGCGTTCATCCCCTGGTCCCGAAGGTGCTGCGCACACCGACCCGCGTCCATCACGCGCACGCTGGCCAGGGCTTCGAAGTCGCCGGGGCGGTGAAGGGTGCCGCGGTTGATCCAGTGAAGCGTCGCGTGCAGCAAGAGGTGCGCGAGCAGGTCCTCATTGCTGGGAAGCACGACGGGCGCACCAAACAGGCGCGTGTCCCGCGCTCCACGCGCGAACATCGCCGCTGGCGTGAGCCGCGTCCGGCTCGTGCGCGCGAGGCGGCGATGGAGATCGATTCCGAGGGGCATTCCTCGGGGATTTTTCAGCGTGACCTGCCATTCGCCAGGCGGCCATTGTTGATCGGTGAAGCCATTCGCGCCCAGAAGCGCGCACGCTTCGAAGAAACGCGCCTCGGGCACCAGCAGGTCGACGTCCACGATCGGCCGGAACGATCGGTCGCCGTAGACGAGTTTTTGAAGCAGGACGCCTTTGAGCGGCATCACCGGAATTCCGCGCTGCCCGAGAATTTCAGCGACGTGCTTGACCAGCGTCGGGCCTGCGGCTCTTAGAAACATTTCCGATACAAGTTGCCGAGTGCCAGGCTCCTCCGCCGCGAGTGGAACTCTAGTCACGCGGGAATCGTGCCCGAGCGCGCATTTTCAGTCGAATGAAATTCGGTCACGCGCAAGTCCCTGAAAAAGGGCTGACGAACTCGTGCCCGCGGGCCACTAACGGGATCTACGAGCAACGCAGGAAATGACAAAGACGTGGCGATCACCGTCGCGCAGCAACTTGACACGATTGGAGTGAGTACCTACAGTCCACCGCCTGTAGCGGTGTGAAGTGGACCTGAAGGGCTGACCCAAGACCCAGGAGATTCCAGAGTGATGGATGGTGAACTACAGAGGGCGCACTTTCGGAGGTGCTTTTTGTTCCTTAGGTCTACAGAAAGGTGCGACAGGCGCCGATGAGGCTCGCCGGAGCCATGGCTGGAAGGAACTTTTCGCTAGTATGCTCGAGTCATCAGTGCGATAAATTCCCCGCCGCTGAGATCGCGCAGCCTCCATCCCTACCCCATATCTAATGAACCTCCGAATCGCTATCTATGTGAGCCTGGTTTGTCTCGCGGTGACGGGGACGGCCTGGGGACAGGTAACCGTCCCAACGGGCCCGGATGTCGTGGTCGGGTATCAGGGCTTGCCGTCGAAGACGGCTCCCGCCTCGGCGAGCGGAGTCCAGGTCAGTGAGTCGGCTCTGCTGCACATCGGTGTTGGCGTGGAGGCGGGCTATGACTCGAACGTCTTCTACAGCGACACGGATGCCAGGGGCTCGGCGATCACACGCGTCGTGCCGTTCCTGGAGTTGACCAATGCCGGGCGTGCGGGAACGATTCCAGCCGGGCTCTTCTTCGATCTTGGCGCGGCCCTCACCTACCGGGAATATCTTTCGAACGACGCTCTGATCCGAGATCAGAGGGCGTTCATGCCTACCGCATACGCCAATCTCGAGGTCGGGAGATTCCAGACCGTGGGCTTTGCCGTGGGCGACACGTTCGCCCGAACCGAAGACCCTCCGTACCTCAACGTTCAGAGCCTGCAACCGATCACTCGCGACGTCAATCAGGCGTTGGCCAGCGCTCGGTGGGCGCCCGGCGGCGGGCGCCTGGCAGCGGTCCTCAGCTACACGAATACAATCGACGCGTTCGAAACCGACAACCTTCGTATCGCCAATTCGATGGCGAACCTTCTGACCCTCGATACTTCCTGGAAGTGGCTCCCCAAGACCGCACTGGTTCTGCAAATTTCGCAGGGATACACGACGTACTTCAATACCGATCCCACCACCGGTGCGACGAAGCCGACCTCTTTCCCTTTCCATGTGATGGCTGGTCTCAGAGGACTCATCACCGCCAAATTGGCGGTGAACCTGACCGCCGGTTACATGAACGCTTTTTATGACTTGCCGCCGGACCCGAACCGTATTGCACCCTCAGGGTTCCAGGGAAATTTCAGCGCAATGGTCGACTTGGTTTACCGTCCGACCATACTGACCTCGATCAACGCGGGATACCGCCGTGATCTGCAGAACGCGATCCTCGGGGACTTTTACTACCTCGACGCAGTCTATCTAAATGTGGGGCAAGCGATCGCAGGGCGCCTTGGCCTTGGGCTTTCGGTCCGCTACGAGAGCCGGTCATTCCAGAACATCCGCTTGCCGTCGACCAACACGTTCATCAGTCGGCACGATAATTACTGGCAGGCCGGAGCCAATCTCGACTACCACATTCGTGATTGGACGTACGCAGGAGTCGCGTACACGCTCCTGTCCAACGGCAGCGATTACGAGCAGCAGGCCGCCGAGGATCCGGGCCGCGTGAACTACGTGAAGCAGCTCGTCTTTGCACGGCTCGGCGTCACGTACTAAGCTGTGATTCGATGTGGTTAGCGCCCTCGCGCTTCGGGAACGGAGCCCGAACTTGTGGCTGGATACTCGTGACGCTCGTCATGTCGTTCGGGTGCGCGCGCGGCCCGGCAACGGATTCGTCTGCCATCGCAATTCCCCGCGAGAGCCATGACGACCGACTGGGTGTTGATGACGCATTTTCCGTGCGCGTTTATGGCGAACCGGAAATGTCCGGTGACTACCGAGTGGGCACGGATGGCACCATCGACTTTCCCTTGGCGGGACGGATCGTGGTGAAGGGTCTCGGCATCGGCGAAATCCAGCAGGAGATCGTCGACCATCTCAAGGGCCGATACCTTCTCAATCCGCAGGTCACCGTGATGGTCAAGGAGTGGAATAGCCGAAAGGTGTCGGTCCTCGGCCAGGTCTCGCGTCCGGGCGCGGTTCCGTACTTCCCGAACATGACGATCGTGGACGCCATCGCGTCAGCGGGAGGATTTACCGGGGTGGCGGCCAAGAACGCGGTCAACCTGCGACGGGAAGTGACCGGAAAGGTGGAGACGCGGACCTTTCCTGTGGCCGACATCACCGAGGGGCGTTCGCCCAACGTCACGATCCTTCCAGGGGACGTTCTCGTAGTCCAGGAGCGACTCTTCTAGCCGAGCCACCCGGGCACCCCGAAAAGTGGAGCCTCCCAGCGCGACCGTTCCCTTTCGTTCGTTGAGGCCCCCGAGAGAGCAGTCTCGGTTCGGCGCTGGCCTTGTCGCAGCTGGTACGGTCCTTTCGTGCGCCGTCGTCTTCGCCGCACCCCTTCTGGTCGGCTCCGTGCATCGTCCAGCGGTTCTGCTCGTGCCCCTCGCGGCAGGATTGGGTGCGGCATTCGTGGCCCTCGGTGAGCTGTCGCGGGGGCGGTTCCTTCGCGTCACGCCCGCGGTGCTTCTTCCTCTGAGCCTGCTGCTGATCCCGCTTCTGCAGAGCGTCCCCGTGCCGGCGACCCTCGCCAAGCGGATCGACCCTGCCGGCGATGCGCTCCTGGCAGACAGCCCCACCGCAACCTCGCGGTTTCGGCCACTCAGCCTCGATCCGCCCGAAACCCGCTCGACTGTTGCGAAGGCAGCTGGGTCGCTCGCCGTTTTCTTGACCGCCTTTCACCTGGCGTCGGGCCGATCGCGGCGCAGGCAGCTCCTCGTGCGGGTCGTTGCGGCGAGCACGGTGGCCGCCATGGCGATCGGACTCGGGCATCGAATGCTCGGGGAGGTCCAGATCTTTGGCCACTTCAGGGAGAGTCGTGGCCTGCTCAACGGCCCCTTCATCAACCGCAACCACATCGCCGAGCTTCTCGAGCTCGGTGCCTTTGTCTGTGTCGCCTCCGCCCTCGCGGGTGCGGCCGCCCTCAATCGTATCGGATGGCTGGCTGCCGCGCTGATGGCAGGGGCCTGCGCAATCGGCACGCTCTCTCGCGGCGCTCTGGTGGGCCTGGCGGCAGGAACCATGGTCTTCGTCTGGCTCCGGGAGACGGCCGTGCCCGACGCGGAGGAGACCGGCGAACGGCCCCCACGAACGGTCTTGTGGATGACGTTGATGTTGATCCTCCTGGGCGCGCTGGCGCTCGGTTTGGGCGCCGATCAGGTCGTGACCAGGGTTCGCGACACGCAGGTCAGCCAAGAGATGCGCTTCCCCCTCTGGAAAGAGAGCCTGCGGGTCCTGATGGCGCACCCCTTCGGAATCGGCCGCGGGGCTTTCGAGCGCGTGTTTCCAGCATATCGAACCATCGAGGCGCCGGTCGAGATTCGCTTCTCATTCATCGAAAACGAGCCCTTGCAGTACCTGGTCGAGATGGGCTGGGTGGGATTCTCGATCGTGGTCCTCGCCATGGCCGTCGTCACCAGAGAGTGGTGGCGAGCGCGTCGACGCGACCAGATCGAGGCCGCCCTGGTGGCGTCGCTCGTGGCTGTGCTGGTTCACAACGTCTTTGACTTCGGGCTGGAGACGCTCGGCGTGCAGCTTCCTTTCGCCGCCATTCTGGGGACGCTCCTGGGACGGACTCGAGACGTTTCGGAACGAGCCCTTTCACCGCGAATAGGAGTCAGCGCGTGGGCTGCCGCTCTGGGCGGCATCTTGATCGGGACAGCTTCGGTCGCGGCTCCGAGCTCGGCTGACTTCGATCAAATGCTGGAGAGGCCTTTGTCTGCCAGGGAGAAGCACGAGATGACGCTGCGCGCTCAGGTGGCGCATCCAGTCGACTATTTTTACGTCCTGGCCGAGGCCGCGGCTGAGCCGATTGCACCGGACGCCCAGGGCCGCTCCCCTCGACTCCATGCCCTGAATCATGCGCTCTTGCTCTGTCCTCACTGTCCAGACATTCACGCCGCGGTTGCGGGGACCCTGTGGGCTCTCGGAAAGAGAATGCAGGCCTTGGAGGAATGGCACGCCGCCGTCGAGGCCCGCCCGATAGTTTTCGAACCCATCCTCCAGGTCGTCTGGGCCGCGGGGGCGCGGCCCGACGAAATTGCGGTGATCGCGCGATCGAACCCCGAACGGCTGATCCGGATCGCGTCGTTCCTGATTGGCCGGGGACAGTCGGCCGGAGCGCGCACCCTGCTGCCCCTGGCGAGGGATGCTGGCGCCCCTCCCGAACAAGTCTTGCTCATCGAAGCGACTCTCGACGTGGAAGCAGGGGCGACCGAGGAGGCCTTGAAATCTCTGCGCGAAGCGAGGAAGCTTTCGCCTCAGAACCCGCGCGTCTTTCTCCTGCTTGGCGACGCCAATCTTCGGGCAGGGCGGATTGACGACGCGCTTCGAGACCTGGACACCGGTATCGGCATGAATCCACACGATCTATCGCTCCTGCGCAGCCGCCTCAACATCATCATGAGCCAGCGGAAATGGTTCCTGGCCAAGAATGCTCTCGAGGCATTGGAGATCGGGCTGGTCGAGGCCGGCTTGCCGACGACCGAAGCGCATCTCGCGGCAGCGCGATACTATTCGACCCTGCGAGACTACGGGAAGGCCAGCTCCGAATACAACGTCGCGCTCACCCAGGATCCGAGCAACGGGGGTGTATGGGCCGAGATGGGTGGGCTCTGGGAGTCGGCGGGGCGAATGGGCCCGGCTCTCGAGGCGTACCGCCAGGCGAACGTCGTCATGCCCGGCAACGCTGCTGTGCAGGCGGCGATCGAGCGCATGACCACTCGGATTCAGACGATCCGATCCGGCTCGGTGCTGACGCCATGAGCGCGTCGGTGACCATGGCCCCGACGCCCTCGGTCGTCGTACCGAATCGTCCGACGGGTGTCGAGCTCTCGCGTTTGCCTTCCCTCCTCAGTCCGGCGAAGCAATCGTTCAGGACAATCTGGTTCGCTCTGCTGCTCGGGTCCATTTGTCTCGAAGGGTTGGGCCGGCGATATCTTCCCGCGATTCCCGCGACGGTTTTCTACTTCGCAAAGGACGCAGTTCTTATCGTCGGACTAGTCCGGTTTCGCATCAACCGAGACGTGAGGAAGGTCTTCGCTTCTCTCTATGGCGGCTTCGCCCCGTTTCTCAAGCTTGGTCTCCTGTGGACGCTCGTCGAGATCGTCAACCCAGACCAGCAATCGTTTGTCCTCGGGTTGCTGGGTTTTCGGGCCTATTGGTTCTGGTGGATCGCGCCGTTGGTCGTCGCAAGCGTGCTCTTGGATCCTGTCGTGCGCCGAAAGGTGGTCGTATTGCAGGCTGCGGTCACCACGATCGTGGCGATCCTCGCCATATTCCAGTTTGGCGCGCCCGTCGATGACGCCGTGAACACCTACTCGATTGTCGATGGCCAGGAGGCGCTGGCGGCCGCAGTCCCGACGACCGGGCGAGCGCGCGTCGCGTCGACCTTCTCGTACCTCTCCGGTTTTACAGATTTCGCAACGCTCGTGCCGGTCCTGTTGCTGTCGATTGGCATCGGCGAAAGGAACCGCAGGGCGCGGCTCGCAGCGCTGATAGCCACACTCTTGGCGGCGGCGGCGCTCCCCATGTCGGGCTCGCGCGGTCCGTTCGTGATCAGTTTAGTCCTCTGTACGATGGTGGCATGGAGGGCGGGACTGATCTTCACCGCGGTAGGTCGGCGCGTGATCATGCTCGCTGTGGTGGCTGGGTTCATCTCCGTGTTCGCGTATCCAGAGGCACTTCAGGGGACCATGGACCGCTTTCAAGGTGACGACACCAGCGATCGCGTAACCGAGTTCTTTACGATCCTTCCGCCCGTGGCTCTGGTCAGGTACAGCGACTATCCCGTCTTCGGGATTGGCACCGGTATGGTGCAAAACTACCGTCAGCAGTTTGGCGTCAATCCCGAGACGTACGGCGGCGCCGAGAGCGAGGTCAGCCGCATACTGGTTGAGCTTGGCGTGGGCGGATATCTCCTGATCTGGACCGCGAAATTGGGTCTCGCGGTGGTTCTCTGGAGGTCTTCCAAAATTCTGATGAAAGCCGGACGCCGCGCTGCTTCTGCTGCTGCCCTCGCGTATGCCCTTCTGGGATTCTATGGCAACTTAGTCTTTGACCACATCTACGCGGCCCTCTTCTTCGTCGGTTTCGGCTTCATCCTCCAAGAGGTCGTTCAGGCGCAGGTCGTCGTGGCCCGAGGCCTGTCCCACGAAGACGCGCTCCATCGGAATCAAGCTCGTCCCGCTATTTGAGGTCGCGCCCGACCTTCTGGGCGTCGAGTTGCCGTGACAGCCGCCGACCCATCTCCAGGCTTTCGATATGGTAGTTGCGCACGGCGCTGAGGAGCACGCCGATGCCGAGGGACACCGTCCCCACGATGCAGAGTGCGGCCGCGAGGACGGCTAGAGGCACGTGATACACGTATCGCGACCGGGCGTAATCGAGGACGGCCGGCACACCCGAAAGGAGACCGAGCAACATCGCGCCCAATCCGAGGACGGCGAAAAACGTGAACGGGCGATGATCCTTGAAGATGAGAAAGATCAATCTCAGGATGAGGAATCCATCACCAAACGTGCTCAATTTGGAATGACTGCCGGGGGGGCGCTCACCGTACCGGATCGGATGCTCCGTAATCACAAGGCGTCGCGCGGCCGCCTGGATCGTCAGCTCGGTCTCGACCTCGAATCCGGGCGACGACAGGAGCACACTGCGAACGAACTCCCGCGAGAACACGCGGTAGCCGGAGAGGACGTCGCGCACCTGGATTCCAAAAACCCGAGCGACGAGCTTCGAGATCAGCCGGTTTCCGAAATTGTGGAAGCGTCGAAAGGAGCGACCCCGGTGTCCCTCCAGACGAGTCCCCACGACCATGTCCGCCCCGGAGGATCTGGCGATCTCGAGAAGCTCGGAGGCGGCGGAGGCGGGATAGGTGTCGTCGCCGTCAACCATCAGGTAGTACGCAGATTCCACCGTGTCGAACATGTGCCGGACGACGTTGCCCTTCCCCTGCCGGGGCGATCTGACAACGATGGCACCGGCTCGCCTCGCATGCTCCGCGGTGTGGTCGACCGAATTGTTGTCGAATACGTAGATTGGCGCGCCCGGCAGTGCCGTCTGAAAGTCACGTACGACCTTTTCGATCGTCGGCTCCTCGTTGTAACAGGGCACGAGGACAGCGACGTTGTCGTAGAGCCCACTGGGGCCGGGCTCGCTCGTCACGAAGGGGCTGCTCGATTTATCGATCACGAAAGGCATCTCATCATTCGCACGCCGATGGGTCAACCGGGCGAGGGGCACCCCACGGTGCGATTTCAAAACCTTTGACAGGGCTCGCTGGTGCAGGATACCAAATACGCGAGAGAAAATGACAGAAGCGGCCCTTGGCTCAGCGAACGTGTTGCCGCGGCACGACGGGTCGACTCAGAGAGAGCTTCTCTTCCCGGCCGCTGTCGTCGCGGGCGCCTGTCTCCTCTATCTGGCGGTCTCCCTCCTGGTCGGGCGTTTCGCGGTTACAGATGAGGTTGCCTTCAAGGCCGCGGGCCGGCAATGGGCCGCCGGCACCGGTTTTGGAGCCCCCGAGTTGGAGGGCGCCCTGGATGGCGTCTCTCCGCCGGTAACCACGGTCTACTTTCTCTACCCGCCAGCGTACCCGTTCTCCTTCGGGCTGTGGACGCGCCTCTTCGGTTTCGGCCCTCGCCAGTGCATGGTCTTCGATGCCGCGATCCATGTCTTGTTGACTGTGCTGACCTTCGCTCTCGCGTGGCGAGCTCTGTCGTCGCTCGGCCATGCGCGGCGTTGGTGGGCGGTATGCGCAGCGGTCGTGCTTCTTCCGATCGGAACGGTCGGAAGGCCGGACGAACTGGCCATGTCGTTCGGCGTTCTCTCCCTGCTTTTTCTCCTCGTCCCGGAGCCTCGGGCCATTCATCACGCGCTGGCTGGACTGGCGCTCGGCTTTTGCTTGGGGACGAGCTCCGGCGCCGCCATCGCGACCGGTTCTATTGCTGCCACGCTCCTCGTCCGACCCTGGGATGGTCTGAGCAGGTTGCTCCGGCGATGCCTGCTGGTTGGCGTGGGAGCGATCCTTGGCGTCGCGATCGCCGTGGGTCCTCTCCTCGCCTCCCACCCAGGCGCGATCGAGCAGTACTTGATGCTCTCGCGTTTCGTCTCCAAGAACCATGGCTCGATCAAGGAAGCTTGGGCCGATGCCTGGCCCCACGCGGCCAAGTACTACACGTTCCTCATCGGGACGCTGGCCTCGGGTCTGCTGGCCGCGACGCTCGCCGGTACGCGCAAGGTCTGGCGAGTCTGGGCCAGCTACGCATCGGGCGCGTTCCTCTATCTGTTGTTTCTGGGAGTGGTCCTCGCACTTCGACCGACATACACTTGGTTCGTCGGTCCATGGATCGCGGTGACCGCTCTACACACGATCGCCTTGTTGGCGACGACGCCCGGAAGACGCACGCGCGCGCTGCTGCCGATCGCGCTGCTGGTTGCCGCTTGGTTGAGTTTCGCTGTTCATTTCGTCAAAGAGACCCTCGTGGTCATGACGTTGCCAGCCTCGCAAGGGCTCAATGCCGCCTCCGCGTGTCTCCGGGCGGCAATCCCTGATGGCGCAACGGTCGTTACGAGCGACATGTGGTGGTTCATTGCCGCGCGAAATCGAATCTATGACCCACTCTTTTCGCATCCGCACGAGGGAAGCGTCGACTACGTCGCACTCAGTGCCAATGGAAGCGGTGTGCCGGGGAGGGCGGCTGGGCTCGATACAAGGATTTGGAATTCATCCGTCACCAATCGGATGATTGAAGTCGCGAACAACCTTCCCCAGCAGCCGACGCGGGTTCTAGGTTTCCGTATAACCAACAGCGCTTATGGTTTCGGGTCGATCGTCTATCGGGTGGCGCCCCAGCGACCCTAGCGTTCGCTCGGCGCCTGGATTGACCGGAGGCGTGCCGGGAGCGGGAGGACCGCCGCGAGAGGGAGGAGACGTTTGACACGCCTCCCGCCTTATATTTATAGTGTCGCTCGTGGAGTTTCTGGAAAAATACACCATCCACGAAGACACCCGGGGCAGCTTCCTGGGAATCATCAATAAGTACACCTGGGGCGAGATCAATTTCATCCAAACCAGGGCCGGGGTCGAACGGGGCAATCACTATCATCGCTATACCAAGGAGCTCTTCTATATCTTGACGGGCGAGATCCAGGTCGACGTCAAGAACATCGTGGACAAAGCAGAGCACCACTTTCGGGCTACGCCACATATGGCGTTCATCGTGGACCCCTATGAAATTCATACGTTCACCACGATTAAAGATTCCACGTGGTTGAACATGCTCTCGCACCGGCTGGACGAGAGAAGCCCTGATTTTTTCAAGTTCAAGGACAAGTAACGGATGACTGGCCCGTTGCCGCCGCCGGCCGCCTCCAAAGCGCCCTCGGCCTCGGAGCTCTCGGTCGTAGTTCCGACGTTCAACGAGCGCGAGAATCTAGTGATTCTGATTCCGCGCATTCAGCGCGTCTTCCACGAAAATGGAATTCAGGGCGAAATCATCATCGTCGACGACAACTCGACCGATGGATCCCTGGAGCTTCTGTCAGAGCTCGCGACAACCTACGACAACGTGGTTGTGTCAGTTCGCGAGGGGCCGCCCAGCATCGCCCGGGCCTGGTTCGAAGGCTTCGACCTGGCATCGAAGCAGAACGTCGTTTGTATCGATGGCGATCTTTGTCACGACCCGAACTACTTCCCCGCCATGTTGGCTCAATTGGAGTCCTATGATCTTGTAATCGGGTCGCGATACATGGACCGGTCGATGATGATGAAGGACAAGTCCTGGTTGGCCAGCTATGTGAGCTTCTTTGGGCAGATATTGACCCGGTTCGTCACGGGGTTTCGTGAAACCGATACGTCGCACAGCTTTCGAATGTTCAAGAGGAGCGTCTTTCAAGACATCAAGGCCAAGCTGAAGAACGAGGGGAACGTCTTCCTGATTGAATTCCTCATCCACGCCAAGAGGAATGGCTGCCGTGTCGTCGAGATCCCCATTGAATACGGGAAGCGCATTCACGGTCAGACGAAATTGCGGGTCTTTCGTGAGGGGGTTCGGTACCTGCGCTACATCTTCACCGTGATGTCGATGCGTATCCGCTCATGACCCCCCGGATATTGGTCACAGGCGCAGCCGGCGTCATTGGCTCGGCTTTATCGAGATGGTTCACGCGTGACTACCCCGGCTGTATCCTCCTCGATTGCAGACCTCGCGGTGTGCCGACGCCTGACCCTGTCCCGTTGACGGTCTGCGACCTGGAATCGCGCGACTCTGTTCGTGCGCTGATTGACAGGGTCGAGCCGGATGTCGTGGTGCACCTGGCGGGAAACAAGGATGTCTTTGCCCTGGAAAAGAGCCCCGAAACAGCCAGGCGCGCGAACGTCGACACGACCAGGAACCTCGCGGAGGCCCTGCAGGGCTCCGAGGCGCTCGTTGTGTTCATCTCCAGCGACTACGTGTTCCAGGGGACCGACGGCCCTTACAGCGAGAGCTCGCCGACTCGCCCCCAGACTGAATACGGAAGGTCCAAGCTCGCCGCAGAGGACCTCCTTCGCTCGTGTGGACTCCCGGTTGCCATTGCGCGCTCGGCCAGTCTCTTTGGATTCGAGGGGGATTTCGTTTCATTGGTCAGGAAGACGTTGCGCGAGGGAAAGGCCTTCGTTGCGTTTTCCGATCTCGTGAGCAATCCGACCTCCGTCGCCGATCTCTTCGAGATGCTTCGGCGCATCGTCGATGGGCATCTGACGGGCGTCTTTCACGCTGCTGGCGCGGAGCCGGTCTCTCGGGCGGAATTCGCGCGGAAGGCCGCGGCTGCATTTTCTCTCGATACGAGCTTAATACGAGAGTCGCCTCGGGAAGAACGAGTCCGCCCCGCGGATCTCTCTCTCCAGAACTCTGCGACCTACGAGGCGCTCGCGTATGTCCCTTCTCCTCTGGAGGACGCACTACGCGGTTGAGTCGCGGGGCGGCAACCGGTTAGGAATCCACCGAATGCAAGAATCAACCGCAGAAGCAATGCAAAGCGAAGAGTACTACCTGAAGCGGTTGTATAACGCGCGCTTCAGCCCCGACGAGCGGTCTGGAAAGGACAAGATCTGGAAGTTGCTCTGCGAAGAGTACTTCGTGCGATGGGTCAAGCCGACGGACACGGTCATGGATCTCGCGGCGGGCTATTGTGAGTTCATCAACAACATACGTTGCGGGAAGAAGCTCGCACTCGATATCAACCCGGACACGGCCCAGTTCAAGCATCCCGACGTGGAGCTGATTATAAACGACTGCACCACGATGCCGGATGTGCCCAGCAATTCCATCGACGTGATCTTCACCAGCAGTTTCTTCGAGCACTTGCCGTCGAAAGAGGTCCTGCTGAAGACCCTCATACAGTGCTACCGAGTGCTGCGGCCGGGCGGCCGACTGATGATTTTGATGCCGAATATTCGCTTCTGCTACGACGTCTACTGGGACTTTTTCGATCACCTGTTGCCGGTGTCAGATCGGGCGCTCGATGAAGGGATGCGCGCGATTGGGTTCAAGATGGACGTCCTCTATCCTCAATTTGTTCCTTACACCACGAAGTCACGTCTCCCTCGCGCCCTCTTCTTGATTCGGTGGTACCTGCGTTTGCCGATCCTCTGGCGAATCTTCGGGAAGCAAATGTTTGTCGTCGCGAGCAAGTAGCTCCGGCGCGCAATATCCAGGCTGGAAGATCCTCAACGACGTGCGGGATTGGCCGCATCGTCCAGCTGGCGGATCAGATTGTCGGCCATGTGGTCGATCGTGAAGCGCTCGCGCACGCGCGCCGCGGCGCACACACCGATTCGAAGTCGCCGCGCGGGATCGTCAATCAGCGAGACGATCGCGTTCGCCAGCGCCGTGGCGTCCTCGGACGGCACCAGCACGCCGACCTCATCGGAGTCGATGATTTCACTCGGTCCGCCGCCTCGAGTGGCGATCACCGGGCGACCCAACCCCATGGCTTCGATCAGGACGAGCCCGAAAGGCTCAGCGCCCCGGGAGGTATGACAGACGACGTCGCACGCGGCCATCAGCCGCGGTACGTCGGTCCGGAAGCCGGTAAAGACGATTCTCTCGCCGATCCCCAGCGCTTGGACACGCGCGCGCAGCTCATCGGCGAACTCCGGCTCCAGTCCGAACACCGATCCCCCGACCACAGCGAAGCGACAGTTCGGCCGCTCGCGTACGACACGCGCGGCAGCCTCGACGAACACATCCTGTCCCTTCCAGCGCTGGAGGCGTCCGAATACCCCCACCAAGAGATCTCCCACGCGCGCGCCCAGCTCGCCGCGTGCCGCTTGTGTCTCCTCTTCAGTGACCTGGCGCAGCGGCGTTCCCCAGTACAGGAGGCGGGTCTCCAGGTTCGGTCGCAGGCGCCTGAGCGTTGCCTGGGAGCTCTGCGAGATGGCCAGCAGGAGATCGCAGGGGCCGCGGATCGCCAATGCGTCGAGCGGATCGTTCGCCCACAGGGGAACGGCGTGGATCATGTTCACCATGAAGACCGACTTCACTCCGGAGAGGCGTGCGGCAATGCCCCCGAAGATCTGTGGATGCGCCCCGTTTCCCACGATGACTCTCACACCGCGTGCGCGAACCAGCGCCCGCAGCGCCAGCAAAGTGCGCGCGAGTCCCAGGGGCTCGCGCAGGCGCGCGCGCGGGAGCTCGACCACCTCCGCGCCCACGCCGCGGAGACGCGCCGGCAGATCGCCGTCACCGAAGCCGAGGCTCACGACCAAGCTGCGGCGCCGCAACTCGCTGCTCGCGGAGAACAGGTTCAGAAGCGCGCTCTCTGCTCCCCCCATCTCCGTCGTCGACTGAACGAAAAGAAAATCACGATCCGACGAGCTGCGCGACGGAGGCATTCGTGGTCGAGAGACTAACCTCGCGTGCACTGAGCGACAAGGTCACCCCTCGCTCCTGGACAAGGCGGCTCGGGATCGATATCTATAGGGCGACGACGATGGATCACGACTATGGCGGATGAGGCCAGGCCGACGTTCGCGGACCGAGTCA
Source organism: uncultured Myxococcales bacterium (assembly GCA_964571275.1). Classification (GTDB taxonomy): domain Bacteria; phylum Myxococcota_A; class Polyangia; order Fen-1088; family Fen-1088; genus DASRQZ01. Next base: position 38,520 of record CAZNCQ010000014.1, on the reverse strand, counting down.
AGTTCCAGCTCTTGCGCCTGGGCCGTCGAAATGTCGGCGCGCTGAAAAGGACGTTGCGGCCTCCGTCGTGGCCAGCACCTTCAGACGGCCGCCTCCGCTTGCACGTGGGGTGCGGCATGGTGGACGCTCCCGACTTCGTCAATGTCGATCTCTTCGCCGCCCCGCACGTGCACGTCCAGAGCTCGATCGACGATCTGAGCATCTTCCCGGATGGCTGCGCCGACCTGGTCTACGCCTGTCACTGCCTCGAACACTTTGGTTTTCGTCACTCGTCTTCGGTCCTCCAGGAGTGGGCGCGCGTGCTTCGTCCCGGTGGCGTCTTGCGGATCGCCGTGCCCGACTTTGCTGTCATCGCCCGCGCCTATGCGGCCGGCGGCAGCTTGCGCGAGCTACAGAGCCTGCTGCTCGGCGGTCAGGACTACCGCCTGAACTTTCACGCCGCGGTCTTCGACGAAGCGACGTTGACTGCGCTCATGAACCGGGCGGGCATCGTCGACGTCCATCGCTGGGATCCAGAGCGCGTCGATCACCACGGCTTCACCGACGAATCGTCCATCACGTGTCCAGTCGGGGCCGACACCGTGCTGCTCAGCTTGAACCTCGAAGGGCGCAAGCCGTAGCCAGGAATTCAAGCCCGCTTCAGGACCTTTCCGAGCTTCATCTTCACGCTCTGGGGGAGGTTTTGTCTGAGCCAGCCCATGGCTTTTCTCTTGAGACCTTTCTGCCGCTCGTTGTTCATGTAAAAGCAACGGACGCCGATGAGGTCGAAGTACCGGTTGGATAGAAGATCCTCACTGTATTGCCGGAACAACGCCCGCAGGTCGGGCCTGGTCTCGAAAGAGAAGCGCGTGTGGTAGGCCGCAATGACCTCTGGGTGCTTGGGGCTGAAGTGGCTGAAATGGAAGAAGACCAGCGGCTGCTGGTTGACAAGAATCTGGCCATCGACCTCGCTGAGAGTCCGCTCGTGCAAGTTCCAATGGGCGGCGTTCCAGCCCGGATGTTTCTCGATGAGGACCTTGTCGAAAAAAGCCGGGGCCAGGTTCATCCACAGCTGATCGACGAAGTAACCGCGTGGAAGGTCTTGTAGACACTCGAACCGGAGCCGTTCCATCCACCAGGCATTGATCTTTTCGGCCTCGGCACCTCTGCGCATGGCCGCGAAACCGAGGTTGAATACCCCCGTGTTGTAAACGTGCTTCTCTGTGGGAAGGAGATTGTCGTGTATCGGCTGGGTGATTTGAGGCGTCAGGATCAAGTTGAAGGTCTTCAGCTTCTCCGCCATGTCGGTCAGCGGCGCGAAGACCTTGATGTCCGGATCGAGGTACGTCACGGCGACGGCGTCTGGGTAGCGCTTGAAGAGGTAGTCGAAATAGAACGGCTTGGTCGCGGTCACCAGCTCAACGATCGAATAGCGGGCGCTCATGTCCTCCAGACCGTCGATGCCGATCTTGTCGACCTCGATAAACTCGAGGTCGCCCAGGAAGGAGAGGTCGACGTTGGTGTGGTTCTTGTCGATGAGCCCGATGATGAACTTGTAGCCAGGGTTGTGCCGCAGGACCGAGTCCCCCAACGTCTTGGCCTGCGCCAGGTAGTTGATGGAGCAAAGGGTGAACACAATCTGCATCGCTTGTCGCCTCAGCGAACGACCGTGAAAGGAAGTGCGCGACGGCCTCTGGCGCGCCGGATCAAGATCCGCGCGGATTCTCACCGACTAGCCGACTTCCCGCAAGCACCAACGTGCAGCCCCCGACGGCCATCGCTCAGAGTCGGCCGAGCAGTCGCAGCAGACGTGGGCGGCCGCCGTTGGCGCGCCTGAGAACCTGATCGAAAGTGGCTTCATCCTTGGCGGCGAAGTAGTTCGGCGCTTCGTACGCGGCAAAGAGGCTCTCGATATGCGCGTCGGCGTCGGGCAACTCGAGTCCATTCTCGAGTGTGTAGTGGAGCTGTCGGATCCGGTAGCCGAGCGCGCGGAGCGCATCCGCGACCGGCGCCAGCTCGTGAGCCTCGAAGATCATGGGCGGCGCCTCTGCCCCTCCGAGGAGACGCTGTCCGCCGCGGATGACCTGCAGCTCGGCTCCCTCGATGTCCATCTTCAAGAAATCGACGCGCCGGCCACCGAGGCTGGCGGCGAAGTCGTCCAGGCTGAGACTCGCGACCGTCACGGGCGCGGCCCGTCCGTTGCCCGACGGCGAGGGAATGATGGACGAGATCCCTTGGTTGCTGGCCAAGGTGCTCGGGTAGAAGCCCACTTGGCCGGTCTGTTCGGCCAATGCCTGCGCGTGAATCTCCACGTTGCCGAAGCCATTGCGGGCAACGTTGGCTTCGAGGTGTGCGCGCGTCGCCGCGCCCGGCTCGAAGCTGTGTACGCGGCCGGAGTCGCCAACCAGGCGCGCTCCGATGAGCGTGTAGTAACCGATGTGTGCGCCCACGTCGAGGAACGTCATTCCGGGACGAAGATAGGCTTGGACCAGCCGCGTCTCCGAGATCTCGAACGTTCCGTAAAGGAAGATCGCTCGGTTGATCATCTCGCGCGTCGTGACCTCGATCCGCAGTGACGGCTGATCGTCAGGGAACCCGATCGAGCTGAGGTCGACGACGCGCGGAGCGTCCAGCCAACCCGCGGACAGTCGACGGCCTATTTCGAATTCGAACCGACGACGGGTCGCGAGCCCCACGTTCTCCCAGAACTGTGGCTTCCGGCTCGGACGATTGCGGGAAGCGACCTCACGCACGAGGTTCCATGACGCGCGGAGCATCACGGACCTCTTGCAGCGATCACATCGTCGCCTGGATTCATGAAACGAGGATCGAAGCCCATTCCGGATCCTGCTGGACGGGATGCTCCTTTGGTACGAGCAGCAGTGACATCGTGCCGCGCAGCGAGTAGCGCGTGAGGGGACGCAGGCCGATCCGGCGGCGGTCTGAAAGTGCGCTCGTCCGCGCCAAGCGGATCTCGAAGCACGAGTACCCGTTGTCGTCGGCCCAGATCTGGACCACGTTCGGCTCAAGGCGGTTCTTTTCGAGAAAGAAGGTGTTGAACTCGCCGAGCACGACCGGGCGATGCTCCGCGAAGAACTTCCGGCCCCCGCTCAGCGCTTCGAGCTCCGCACCCTCTATGTCCATCTTGACCACACAGCACCGGCGGCCCGCCAACGGAGAGGGCAGCTCGACTTCGTCGAGGGGCTGGACGCGCACGTCAAGATTCTCCATCTCCCACCCGAGACGCTCGAGCTGGTCGTTGAGCAAGACCGCATTTCCGGCACCTCCCGCCTCGACCCACATCCTCCGGGAGAGAACCCGCTCTCCCAGCGCGATGGGCAGGGCGACGACGGTCTTCGTGAGACCGTTTGCGGACAGGTTTCTCTGGAGCAGCGCGAAGTTGGACGGCACAGGCTCGAAGGCCGCGAGATAGGCATTGTGGCGTTGAGCTTCGATGCCGAGCGGGACCGCGTAGAAGCCAAAACAGGCGCCCACGTCCAAGACGAGCCCATCCGGGACGATGAATCGGCTGATGAGGTCAATCTCCTCATCATCGTAGCGGCCCGTGAAAGCCGCTTGCCATGTCTGCTCCGACGCTCGGGGTAGGTCGAGCACGTGTCCCTTCGCCATGCGGATATGCCACATACCCTCCCGGTTCGAGGGCGACCGCGAGAGGCGTTGCGCAAGCGCTCCTCTTCCCCGGAGGCGTGGAAGAGCACGGGCGACTCGCGCGGCGACGTCGAGAATTGGATCGAGAGGCATCAAGGGGCGCTCCACGCGCGGTAATCGAAGCCGCGACCATAACACGCGTCCGCGGTTGCACCAGCGGATTTGGTCAGGGCTGTTTCGTCCAGCAGCCGCAATAGACATCCCAGGCGCCTGGCTGGGCGGTGACCTCGTTCAGCGGGATGGCGGCACCGCGCGCATGGCTGAAGAACGCCTCGCGCTCGAGCCCGAGTCCCAGCCCGCCCCGAATCGAAGCGATCATCGACTGGTCGTAGATACGATGAGCGTTGAATGCAATTGCCGGGCGGGCTCGCGTGATCGTGGTCGACACCACCAGAGCTCCGCCGGGCCGGAGCACCCGCACCATCTCACCGAGGGCCGTCACATCGCCGTCCAGGTCGAAGTCATCCCCATATCTGCCGAGGCCGAAGTGCTCGATGGCGCAGAGCGAGACCACGAGGTCGAACTGCCCCGAGCCTGCGTCGATGGACTTCGCATCGGAGGTCAGCACGGTTTCGAACGCTGTCGCAGGACTCCTCGGGCGAACGTCCAGGGTCGTGACGCGGTAGTGACCCAGCAGACCGAGCACGAAGTGACGGTAGGATCCCACGTCAAGGATGGACGTTGGGCTCCGGGACGCGACGACGCTGGCCGCGAAGGAGCACTGAAAATCGATATGCGAAGATGGATGATCCCCGGCCTCGTAGATCAGCTGGCGAAACGAGTCGAATCCCCGTCCATTCCCCTGCACCCGCCGGTACCCATCCTCGTACCGGCGCATGAAGTCGCCGGGAATCTCCGACGATCCCGCGCGAGAGATCCGCAATCCGAGCAACGACAGCAGGCGATTGGCAGGGTGCATTTTCGGGAGCTCTCCTCACGTCAGAAGGGTCAAGAACGAGGATGGGCCAGGCAATCTTTGACTGCCGCCAGCCGTCCTCGAAAGGCCGCGCCACCCATCGCGATGCGGAAACCCATCCGGCGAGTGAGGGGAGCCAAGCCGATCGGGAACAGACCGGGCGCCCTCCGACTTCCGATCGCGAACATGTAGCCAACAGCGATCACGCTCCTCGTGATGGGCAGCCGCCGCAGCACAACACGGACGTGATTGTACGCGGACCATTGAATGCCTTCCGAATCGTACAACGAGCGGAGGCCCGTGACTTGGCGCGGGGCAGAATAGTGGCGAATCGCGATCTGAGGATCGAAGACTATCCGGAGACCCCGCGCCTTCACTTGCAGGCCCAGATCGACCTCGTAGCCGTCGGCAACGTTGTGATTGAGCTCCATGTCGAACTCGAGCTCTCGAGCGACCGAGCGGCGAAAGCTCATACAGCCCCCGCCCAGGAAGTCGACGTCGATCGGATCCGTGAACGTCGGCCGTTTGTACAAGTTTCCGAGAAATCGGCCGAAGCGCGTCACCCGCCCGACGGTGTCTGTCTCGGGGACATCGTCAATGACGTCGCCGGATACGTTGATAATGCGGCCGCCCACGGCAGCAATGGTTGCCTCTCGATAGTTGCTCAGGATTCGCTCCGCCCACGTCTCGAGCGCCTCGGCGTCATCGTCCAGGACGGCGATCACTTCGCCCGACGCGAGCGAGATCCCCTTCTTGACCGGGGGAAGAAAACCAGGCTCGGAGACCATTGCCGAGCGCAGAGCAAAGGGCAACTCTTCTCTCCCCAACTCCTCGACGGAACGATGGGTCGGCTCATCCGTGTCACGCATGACCACCACGACTTCGTCGGGCGGTCGCGTCTGCCGTACCAGCGAACCCACGGCGCGCTTGATCCACGTGGGTCGTTCGAAGGTGGGTATAACGACCGATAGTGTTGTCGGAGGACTCAATGATCGAGCTCAGAGTCCGCTCAACTGGGCCGCCTGGACGGCCCATCGGACGAGGTCGTTCACCGGCTGCAGGAGGCCGTACTTGACCGCGGCGCCGGCGGCGACACGAAAGTCGACGTTTGCCGCCTCGAGGCGGCGGTTGACGTCGCGCCTTCTCAGGAGCGCGTGACCAACGAATGTGGGAAGACCAAGCGGGGTCATGCCGAGCAAGAGCTTTAGAGTTCCCTTGGCGAGCAGAGCGCGGTTCCTCCGCTTGTCATCGGACCGGACGTCTGGATGTGACACGTAGAACGCCCTCAGGTCGCGGTAGTGGCGCGTGTCCCCGAAGACCGTCGGCAGGCGAATATTCTTGAGTCGGGGTGGATGGTCCACGACCGCGTCTCCTACCCAAACCGGCACTATACCGGCCGCGCGGGCACGAGTGAAGAGGTCGCGATCCTCTGCCACGCGGCTGAGATCCGCCCGAAATCCGCCGAGTCCTTCGAAGGTCCCGCGCGCGAACGCGACGTTCGTCACGCTGATAAGCTCGTGCTCGGAGACGATTGAATGGACGAATGGTTCGAACGCAGGAACCGCGCTGCGGGTAGGCCCGAAGGCGATGAGCGCACCAGCCTCGATGGCTCGCGCGAGCGCGTCAACCCAGCCCGGCTGAACCAGGCAGTCGCTGTCGACGAATAACAGGACGTCCGCCGAAGCCACCGCGACCCCTCGATTGCGCGCCACGCCCGGACCGGCGTTCTCGCCCGTGATGTATTTGAAGCGTGGAATGCGGCCTGCGTAGGCCGCCGCCACCTCGGCGACCTCATTGCCCGAACCGTCATCGGACAGGACGACCTCCACGTTGCTTGCGGCTCCCGCCTCCGAGACCAGTCCGTCCAGCAGGGCCCGCAGCGGTACGGTGCGGCGAAATGTCGGGATGACCACGCTGGCGCGCGGCCGATCGGGCGAGCGCGTGTCACGTGCTTCGTCCATGGGCAGGGGTGATTCTAACAGAAGGGAGCCGATCGCGAGGACCCGAAGTCCACCCGTTTTCGAGCCCGCGCTAAACGTCTTGCTAGCTACCTTCTCTTCCCACTCGGCCCGTGAGTGCACGGACGAACGCGGCCCCCGCCTCACGCCAGGTCCAGCGTTCTGCCCGTGCCCGCGCCGCTTGCCCCATCGAGAACAAGCGCTCGCGGTCGACGGCCGCGTCGCGGAATCGGTCGGCCAGGGCATCGACATCTCGAGGGGGGACGATCCAACCATCGACTCCGTTCGTGATGCACTCCGGACCGCCGCCGCAAGGGGTGGTGACGACCGGAGTCCCGCAGGACATGGATTCTTGAATCACAAGCCCGAAGCCGTCACCGAGCGTCGGAAAAGCACACAGGTCGGCCGCTGCATATCGGGAGGGTAGCTCGCTCTTGGGGAGATGTGGCCAGTGGCGAAAGAGACCCGCGTATCCGTCCAGGAATGTCTTCGAAAGCCTGAGAGGACCTACCAAGTGCAGCTCCGCATCTGGAATGGCGGCACGCTTCCAGGCCTCGAGGAGGTACGGCGTCCCCTTTCGCAAATCGTGGGTGCCGACCGAAAGGACGGTGAAGGGCCCCGAAGGCCTCCGCTCCCGCTGCGCGAATGCTTCGACCGGAAAGCCATAGGAGGCGACGACTATGGGTACGCGGAGATCGAGACTCTCCAGCGACTGCTTGGTGAAGCTCGATGCGACCGACACCTTCGTCGCCAGCGCAAGCTCCTCGTCCTTTCGGCGCCGCTTCCAGGGAGGCTCGCTATGGGGCGGTCCAAGGGCCGCTCCTGGCCACCTCTGGAACTCTTCGCGCAAGATCCGTTCGATGGTCAGATAGTGCGGGAGAGGGAGATCCCAGATCGCTTCGAGTCCACGTCGTCGAGCTCGGCGAAAGGTCCAGAGAGCTGCATCCTCGTACGCATACACCCCGGTCGTCTCGCGCGGCCACGGCATGACAGATACAGCGGCATCATGACAAATGAAGATCGCCTCATAGGCCCGGACCTTCAGTCCGAACCGGGCGAGCACATTCGCTCCTAGTCGGGCACCAAGCTCGACCGCCGGAAGGCTGTAGAGCCGGCCCTTCGGGATGTCGGCGACGACACGATTCCTGATCACCGGTCGCTTGGTCGCCAGAGCTGCCGCTAACTGGCCCGACCAACTCACCTCACGGAACGCCCCTCCGGTAGCGAACCCCGCAAGGAAGCCCGCCCGTGCCAACGCCTGGGAAACTCCGGCGGAAACCGCTGCGACGTGAGGGTGAGTGACCAGGATGCTGGGCGAGGCTGACATGTCGACCTAGGGTCGTTTCATGGCGCGGCCACGGATTGCGCGCGCGGTCCCGTTCGACCCGAGTGACCGAGTGCCATGAGGTTCGCGATTCCCTCGTCTAGAGAAGGGATTGCTCGAATTCCGCGGCAAGCGTTGCGGCTGCGCTAGACAGCGGAGCAGAGGGTTCGCCCAAAAGTCGTCGTCGTGCTTCTTGGCGCGAAAACACTTCCAAGAAGAGGTCGTGGTCGTGATGGGCGGCGAGTTCTTCAGGACTTGTTCCTTGCAGCGCGAGCCGGTCGAACATCTCGGCGAGCGTGGTTTCGTCCTGGGTCGTGGTCGTTGAACCAAGGCGCCAATGACGGATGGCGCGGGCTGCGTCGGAGCCCTGCGGACCAATCAACAGAATCGGTCGGCGCGTCGAGACGTACTCGGGCAGGCGACCAGGGAGATAGCCCAACGAGGTCTGCGAGGTGTCGTCGACATTTGTTGCGACGAGGAGCACCGACGCCCGCTTCTGCAGGGAGGAGACCTCTGCCGGAGAGCAGTGTCGCGACTCGAGATAGTCGTCATCGTTGGCGCGCTGCCCCTGAGAATCCGCGGGGGCAGAGGAATGTCCAGTGAGGACGAACTTCTCGATGACTTTGCACCGACGAATGCTACGCGCGACGCATCGGAGGGCCGTGATGTTGAACGGCTTGACAGTCCCCGTAAAGAGTACGAAAGGCTCTGCTTTCGCACTGGTCGTGACCGGTTCCGTCGGCAAGGGAGCCGGGTTTGGGATCCATGTGACATCGCGGAATCCAAACGCACTTCGATAGTGTCCGCCGAGCGCAGGCGAAACGACCGCCAGGCGCGAGCGCGGCATCCGGGCGGCGAACCTCAGACCCAAGCGGACGAATGCGCGCTCGATGGGTCCCATGGCGGCCTCCTCCCAGGCATCGAGGATATAGAGCGTGTGGGGGATGCGGAGTCGATGCGCGGCCAGGATGCCCAGCAGGGCGAACGGACCAGCGTTCGGGATCGAGACCACGTGGTCGACCCCCTGCGACTTGAGAAAGCGTGTCACCCGAACGAGCGCGGCAGCGAGCCAGATACCTGAAAACGCGCCGAGCGCGGGAGCGAGCCCATAGCGATATCCCCGGAGCCGAGGGTACGGGAGATCGAGAGTCGGGGCCGCCAGGGGCGAGTAACCGTCGCCCGCGAAGGCGACGGTCTCGTTCATACCCGATACGACGACCAGATTCGGATCCCCCTGGAAGAGCCGCCAGACGAGCATCTGGGTTCCCCCGACCACCGGGGGAAGCAGGGCGGTGACGAGACCAACGCGAGACATGCTACTCCGTCTCGGCGGTCATTTGACGATCTCCCAGCGATGGTCCTGGGCGACGGTCGAGCGCGGCGCACGCGGCGGAAAGCCCGAGTGAAAGATGTCGCGCGGCTCGACCTCGAACACGACCTCCTGCGAACGCACCAACCACTCTGCACCGGTAATGGCGAGAGCTGCGCTGATGAGGTACTTGCCCCCCGACAGCACGAATTGCGGAAAGATGAGATCAATCTCGCCGGGGCCTTGGTTGAGCTCGATCTTGAAGGTAGTGTCGGGCTCCGTCGCGCAGAACGTGAGGGGTGTTCCTCCCAGCGTGGAGATGGCCACCACGACCGATCCGCCCAATCGAATGGTCCGAGGACACTCGTAACGAACCCGGAACCGCACCGCATCCCAGGTGCCGAGGCTGGTCTTCGGTTTCCCATCGAGAGTGAGGATATCGATGCGATCGATCTTGAAGCCGTTGTGGTCGACACCGAAGCGGATACCCCCGTCGGTGTTGTCGGCTCGAAGACTTTCCTCGTACGCGGAAATGATCTCGCCAGCCGGGCCGATCGCCTTCAATCGGCCCTGCTCGATGTGCACCGCGCTGCTGCAAAGCTTGCGAATGCTGTCCATGTTGTGGCTCACGAAGACCACCGTCCGTCCGCTGCCGCCGATGTCGTGCATCTTGCCCAGGCACTTCTCCTGGAACGAAGCGTCTCCCACGGCGAGCACCTCGTCGACGAGAAGGATCTCCGGCTGCAGGTGCGCGACCACTGAAAAGGCCAGTCGCATGAACATTCCGCTCGAGTAGTGTTTCACCTGAGTGTCGAGGAACTTCTCGACCTCCGAGAATCCAACGATCTCGTCGAACTTGCTCTGGATCTCAGCCCGACGCATTCCCAGAATGGCGGCGCTCAGGTAGATGTTCTCCCGACCCGTGAGCTCGGGATGAAACCCAGTTCCGACCTCCAGTAGCGAGCCCACGCGACCGCGCAGCTCCGCGAAGCCCTGGGTCGGCTCGGTGATCCGTGAGAGGACCTTGAGCAGCGTGCTCTTTCCAGCGCCGTTTCGGCCGATGAGCCCCAGGACGTCACCGGGCCGCACCTCGAACGAGATGTCTTTGAGGGCCCAGAACTTCTCCTTGGGCTTGTCTCTCCTGGTGAACAACCCCGCGATGACGTCGCGAAACGAAGCGTATCGCTCGTTCTGGCCGATGCGATACTCTTTGCCAAGTCCTTCTACGCGTATAGCGGCATTGCTCATGGCGGGCACTCAAACAAGATCGGCGAAATATTTCTCCGTTCGCCGAAAGTAGGCAAGACCGCTGATGAAGAGCAACACCACCGCCAAGACGGATCCGATCATCACCGAGCCTATGTTGGTGTGTGTGCCGAGAACCGCCCACCGGAAGCCCTCGACAACGCCGGCCATTGGATTCAGCCCATACACGACCCGAAAAGCAGGCGGCACGAGATCGCTCGGGTACGCGATCGGGGTGGCGAACAGCCAGAATTGGCTCAGAAAGGGAATCAGGTAACGCACGTCCCGGTATTTCACGTTTAGCGCCGAAAGCCAAAGCCCGGCCGCCAATGAGGTCAAGATGACCAGGGCGACAAGCGACGGCACCACGAGCAGTCGCCATGTTGGGGTTATGCGGTAGTACACCATCATTCCCAGCAGAACGAGAAAGGCGATCGTGAAGTCTACGAGAGCCGCGAAGACTCCGGAACATGGAATCACGACGCGGGGAAAGTAGATCTTGGTGATCAATGATTTGTTATTCACGAGACTGTTCGAGGAGTCGGTGAGGGCAGTAGAGAAGAACTGCCACGGCACCAAACCCGCGTATGCGAAGATGGGGTAGGGCAACCCAGCCGAGGGCATTTTCGCGAGGTGCCCAAAGAATATACTGAAAATAATCATGGCCATGACCGGCTGGAGAATTGCCCAGGCCGCGCCCAGCACAGTCTGCTTGTAGCGGACCTTGACGTCTCGCCACACGAGATAGTAGAGAAGCCCGCGAGCCGTCCAGATCTCCCGGATCCGGAGTGACACCCAGCCGGTCGTCGGCTCGATGCGGACGAGTTGCAGGAGTGCCGCGCTCGCGTCCGGTGCGACGCCATTCGGTCGCGCCGCCTCAGGCGCCACTGCGGCATCCAGCACGGTTGCCACTGGCTTCATGTCTGCACTCACTCATTGCTCCATCGTCGGCTTGATCCTATCGCCGGGCTTCGAGGTTCAGGCTCAGGACATGGGTCCTTCCGCCCAGCTCGATTCTGCGCCCCGACCAGTCGTCGAAAGTGGTGAGCTCGTCGGAGCCAGGCGTCCACTCGCGCACTCCGTGGAAGCCCGCCTGGTCGAGGAGGGCTGCAAGCGACTGCCGGTTAAATACAACCTGATGAAAATCGAAAGCATTCTGCTGGCCACCCATCAAGAATTGGCTGATCGACCCAATATCACGGCCGTGCTCCTCGTAGATCTCGACGATGCGGTCAAAGTCCGGTACCGACAAACGAAGTATCCCGCCCGGACGGAGCACCCGCCGCCATTCGACCAGCACACGCGGCACGACCCTCCGGGGGAAATGTTCGAGGCAATGACAGGCGTACACCAGCGCTGCACTACCGTCAGCGAACGGTGAAAGGTCATCGATCGGACGCACGTACTGCACGTGGGCTAGCGGAAACCCATCGACATTCACGAAGCGTGGATGGTCGACGGGGCCGCACCCGAGGTGCAGATAGAGCTCGGGCGCCACCGGAAGCGGCCGCTTGAACAGGGCACGCGACGCTCGACCCGCTGCGATTCTCAGAGGCAGGCGGTATCGGTCCGGAATCACCCGCTTCAACAGCTCAACACCGCTCATGCTATCTCAGTCTCGACCTCACGCTCAAAGTTCCGCCAGCGGGGTACCGTGCCAAAAAGTGTATCGGAAAGCATGGCAAAAACGGCGTGATGCTAGCTCACACTCTCTGGGGGTGCAAGACGGTCCGTCCTGAGCCGACGCAGACGTCCCGTCTCCTTCCTGGGGCCGAAGACCCGATCGGTGGCGATTCACGCCCCGACGGCTGGCAACGCCCGATGATGGACGTCCCCGACAGTCGCCCCGGGTCGACCGTCTTCGGGAGCCTCTGCCAAAGATGCGTCCCTTACCGGAGCCTTTCGGATCTTGCTCCTTCCGAACCCCTCTGTTTTACTGATGCCCCGACCCGTTTGCGACAACACCGTACTTCTTGAGCTTCTAATGACGCAATTTGCCTCCGAGGACGATCCGTTCTTCGCCGAAGATCTTTTGCAGATGGAAAAGGCCGTGAATTATCGTCGTTGGCAGTTCTCAATCATTGCCCCGGACGTGAAAGGCAGGGTCGTGGAGGTCGGTGGGGGTGTCGGAAATTTCACTGAGGATCTGGCCGCGATTGCGGAATCTGTCATCAGCCTGGAACCGAATCACTTTTGCTACGACCGACTGGCGCAAAAAACTCGATTTCTTGGAAACGTAACGACCTTGAATATAGCCTCTGAGTCCCTGCAGCAGCATATGCCTGCGGGCTATAAGGCTGACACCGTCGTATGCCTGAATGTGTTAGAGCACATTCAGGATGACGCGGCGGCGGTACGGATGTTTGCGAATCTTCTAGGACCAGACGGGACGGTAATCCTGTTGGTTCCTGCTGTACCAGCGGCGTACGGTCCCATTGACCGGCGGCTTGGTCACTTTCGCAGATACTCCCGGACTGGCTTGGCGGCTTTGGTCTCCAAAGCGGGATTTTCGATCGAAAAGATGCGCTATTTCAACCTGGTTGGTCTCCTGGGTTGGGTTTGGAACACACGATTCGCACCGCGCGAAAAGCAGAGCGACGGGCAGATATACTTTTTCGATCGCTATCTCGTCCCCTGGTTTTCTCGAGTCGAGAGCATGTTCCCTCCGCCCATCGGACAGTCCCTCCTTGCCGTTGGCCGAAAGAGATAGCAAATTCAAGTGGCGGCTCGAAAGTGATACGAAACCACGCGCAAACAACGGCGAAAATATTGTGGATGCTCTGGTGGGTGTGGGTGGCACTGATTCAGGTGCTGGTTGTTTACTCTTTCCTCACCCCCGCATTTCGCTTCTGAGATGCTCGCATTTTTGCTCGCCAATGTAGCGGTCGGAGTCTGGGTTCTCTGTATCGCGTTGGGCTTGGGCTTTCCTATCGCGGTGCGTTTCGCGCCGCGCGGAAGGGACGCCATCCAGTTGTCTCTTGCTTTCTTGCTAGGGACGACTCTCTTGGCCGATGTCTTGATGGCAGCTGGCCTCGGCGGCTGGCTGACGCCCCTGCCGCTCCTCGCGATTCTGGCTATTCTTTCGATCCCGCTGGTGGTGTGCGGAAGACGGATCTGGCATCGCCTGCGGGGGCTTTTGAACAGCCTGCGTTCCGCGTTTCTGCAGGCAACCCTGGTTGACCGCGTCATTCTGATCGCCGTCATTGCCGCCACGGCACTGAGCGTCGTGATCCCGCTATTTCCTGTGACGAACGCGGACGCGCTCGCGTATGCGACGGCGATGCCAGCGCGATTTGTGTCCGATGGCCGAATGCAGTTCTACCCTGAAAGTTTTGATAGCTCCACCTGGGTCCTGGTGGTTGAGACCGTGCATATGTTGGGGTACGGACTCGGTCTGAGACCTCTCGGCGTCTGGCTGGAAGTGGCAGCCCAGTTCATGCTGTTGTTTGCCATTGCCGACGCCTACGCTGTTTTTACCGGGAATGACGATCGCGTATCGGCGTTCGTAGCCGCCGCTGTGACGATGTCGATCCCCCTGATGCAGATGATGCCCTTCATGACCAAGGGCCATTTGACCGAGCTGCTGGCATTGGTCGTCTGCTTAACCCTGGTCTTGGAAGCTCCTGAAAAAGGCGGATGGCTGGGTATCGCCGCCAGTGCGGCCGTCGCGCTAGCCGTCAAGTACAGCGCGGTGGTCGGTCTCCTCGCACTCGTCGTTCCCGGCCTGCTGCTCGGCCTTCGTCGACAACCGAAATCTCTCGGATGGCGAGACGTCCTGGGAATGCTGATCGTCGGTCTGGTTGTCTCCTGTCCGTTCTACGTGCGCAACCTCGTGTGGACCGGCAACCCTTTTTTCCCGATCAAGATCCCCCTCTTTTCGTCTCCCTACCAGCTACGTGGATACGAGGCCGTGGTGCGGTCGGTCCGAACGGACTCCGGATATGGGCTGGGTCTCAAGGATCTCGCCCTCTGGTGGCTTCGAGCCTCTGCGGTTCCCGCAAGTGGGCTCAGCTTCTACATGGGCCCATTCTTTCTGATGTTTCTTCCCTTGGCGGCCGTTGTTTCGCCACGGCCCCGCCACCTTTACGCGGCGATATTGGGCTTCGTGAGTGCCAGCACCGTTCTATTCTTCTTGACCGGGCAGTTTGAACGTTACTTTCTGGCGGCCATCGTTCCAATGGCGTTGCTGGCCGTTGCCGGTTGGCGCGGATTGCAACGCAAGCGCCGCGTGGCCTTCTCCGTGGGCTACTTGGTGATTTTGGGAATCGTTGGGTTGACGCTCCCACTCAAGGCCTACGGGTTGGCGCTGCAGTTGCCCGCGTTGGTGTCGTCGGAAGGTGTGAGGCGCGTCCTTGTTCAAAACACGCCGTACTACGATGACTTTTTACGTATCCGCGAGGTTATTCCTGTCTCGGAACCGATAGTGTGCATGATTCGCACGTGTCAGTATTTGCAGAACTACCGGCGGGAGGAAGTGCTCACTCGCCTGGTCGAGCAGCAAGCGGGTGCGGGCAGGCCTGATCCGCGCCAGGTGTGGGCCACGCTTCGCGCCCAGGGGCTGAGACACATCTTGGTCGGCGCTCCGGAGAGCGTGAGTGACAATCCGAAGGGACCTACGACGATGTTGGGTTGGCTGGCCCGGTGTGGCGGCCAGTTGGTCTATCGCAACTCCCACGCGCGGTTGGGCGTTCGGGACCCGCGTAACGTGCGAACGAGCGATCTCGTCGTCATAAGGCTAGCCGACTCTCTGTCGGTCAGCGCGGCCCGGTTGGAGGACGGCTGTGCGGCGCCGTCATCATTTCCCTGACCTTTGGCGCGATCGCTGTCGCCGCGAGAGCAATCCCCTGAGCATTCCAGTGCGTATCGTCGCGGAAGTAGAGGTAGCGGTGCGCCGCAAGACCGTCACGGGCAGCGGTCGCCAAGACCGGCGTCAAGTTGACCACTGGAACGCCGCCCGCGCGCAGTGCGCTTTCCATCCCTTCGAGGATCGGATCGGTCCCGAACGGCTCCCGGGGGTGCTTGAGGAGCGGACCGTAAATCCGATACTGAGAAGGAATCAGGACCACCACCAGATCCATGTGATGGCGGCGGAGCATCGTCGCGAGTCCCCGGCAAAAACCGGCCGCGTCTGCGATGGCCGGGGGCGAGTACAGGGTCTTGATCTGGAAGGCCGCCAACAGCACGGGATCCCCATTCGAGAGCTCTTCCCGGACGACCAGATCCGCGAATCGGTTTGGGAAGACCACATCATCTTCCACGCGCTTGAACCCCTGATAGATCGTCAATTTGAGCGGCGATTGGGCCAACCAGGCTCTGACGGTGTTCCAGATCATGTGGAACTCGCGCGCACGTGGTCCGAACCGCGCCTCCCATTCGTCGGAAGGAGCTCCTTCTTGTTCCGGTCTCAACTCGCTCAATGAGGGGAGCGGCGCGCCGTCCGTCATGTCCATGACCAGAACGCCGTCCTTGAGTCCAAGTCGCTCCAGCATTTTTCGAAGCTGATGTTCATCGCCAATATCGCCGCGCGCCGCATTGTAGATGGGCTTATCCAATATCTGCCCGAGCCG
Source organism: uncultured Myxococcales bacterium (assembly GCA_964571275.1). Lineage (GTDB taxonomy): Bacteria > Myxococcota_A > Polyangia > Fen-1088 > Fen-1088 > DASRQZ01. Next base: position 22,553 of record CAZNCQ010000014.1, on the reverse strand, counting down.
TACGCTGAGGGTCTCGTCGTCGCTGACCCCTGAACCCACGGAGAACGACGTACCGGCCAGAATTCCCCCCCACGGCTTGGAAGGCGCTGCAGGTCTATTGCGCATTCCGAACTCATCGGTGGTGAAGACCTCTCGACGATATTGCCGGAGCGATCGGTAATTCCCCATCGCCGCAAGGTCGCCATAGGACCGATCGTTCGCGTACCGCCGATTGGGGGCCAGCATTCCGCCAAGGCCGGTCGGACGGCCTCGGGTCATCGCCTCCCATGCGCGGAAGGCCACATGATCGTACGAGACGAACCGACTCGCGAGATCACCGACCAGCGCCAGAGCGAGGATGAGCGGAGCCCAAAAACCCAATGAGCGACGGGAATATGAGTCGCCTCGCGGACGCATCAGAACTGGAAGTAAAGGAAGGGTGACATCGGCAGGGCGTAGGTCATCGCGAGGGATAGGGCGAAGCACGTGACCAGGCCGAACGTCTGGAGGGGAGTCCATTCGTGTGACAGTTCGAACGTGTTTGGTGCCCCCTGAACCACGACAGTCGCGATCGTCAAAATCGCGATCAATGTCAGCGCCCCGTGGAATGGTGCGCCCCTGGGCTGCCCTGCGAACATCTTCGTGAGAAGCGTTCCCGCCATCACGAACGAGGTCGATCGGAAGAAGACCCATCCGACGAGCGTGAGCACGAACATCGCGCCACGACGGACCAGACGAGGAAGGAGATCCCACGTCCGCCCGAAGGCCTTGTAGGCCACCAGCAGGAGGCCATGGTACGCACCCCAAATCAGGAAAGTCCAGCTGGCCCCATGCCACAGGCCGCCGAGGAGCATCGTTACGAGGAGGTTGCGATACGCGAAGCGACGGTTTCCTCCGAGGGGAATGTAGAGGTAGTCCCGCAGACAAGTCGACAGCGAGATGTGCCACCGGCGCCAGAAATCCGAGGGGTCGGTCGCCTTGTAGGGAGAGTTGAAGTTCTGCGGAATGTTGAGACCGAACAGGTATCCGAGTCCCACGGCCATATCGCTATATCCCGAGAAATCGAAATACAGCTGATACGTATAGCCGAGCATCGAAGCCCAGGCTCCCAACGTGGACAGGTTCCCGTAGGTTGCGAGCGCGGGGTCGATGATCGCGGCGATGCTGTCAGCCAGTACGACCTTCTTGATCATCCCGATGGTGAAGAAGGACCATCCGCGACTCCAATTCGCCTTGCGATCGACGGAGCCGATCCGCTCGAGATCCCCTTCGATCTGACGAAAGCGTACGATCGGGCCCGCCACGAGTTGACAGAACAGCGACACGTAGCAGGAAAATTCAAAGAAGTTGCGTGTCGGCGTGATGACGCGCCGGTAAGAATCGACGATGTAGCTGATGGTGTGGAACGTATAGAATGAGATACCGATCGGCAGGATGACGTGGAACAAGGGCACGTTCAGCGGCAGTCCGAGGTGCTGCGTTAGCCATCGTCCCGTGTCCAGGAAGAGGCCGGTGTATTTGAAGAAGACCAGGAGAGCGAGATCGGTCGCGACAGGGAGCACGAGACAGAGACGGCGACGACTCGGTGCCCGATCCCATCTGAGCATTCCGAGACCTGCCAGGTAACTGACGAGCGTCGAGAAGGCCATCAGCGCGCAGAATCGGTAGTCCCAGAACGCATAGAAGACGTAGCCGGTCAGCGTGAGCCACTGATAGCGGCGCTCACTCGTCTTCAGAGACCAGAACACCACATACGCGACCGGTAGGAACGCGTATAGAAAGGTCACGCTGTTGAAGAGCATCGCTTCGAGGCCGAGAACCCTAACATAGGGTCTATCGACGATCGAAGCTGGCGTTCGCGAAACCGGCTACCATCCGGCAAGCGCCGTGGTGGCGATGCCGAGCACGCGAGTCAGACGCTCAACCGGAACGGCGATGAAGTTTCGTTCGGGCGCCGCGCCGGCTCCCATCGGCGACGCGAGGGCGACCTTCTGCAGATTCCCTGGCGCGATGACCAGGATCTGATAATCGAGCCGCGCGAAGAATTCGTCGATGGCGGCCGCAGGGGCATCGGCCAGCGCTTCGAAGATCACGACCGGTCGATCGCGCGCGAAGGTGGCGGTCGCGCCCTGGAACACGGGTAGCTCCCAGCCCTCGACATCGACCTTGACCAGGTCGACGCCGCTCACGCCACGCTCCGTGGTCATCGCGTCCAGGGTGGTCATGGGCACAGTGATCGCGACCGAGTTTTCCACCCGGGCCGCATCGAGGCTCGTCAAGGCATCGCTGATCGACGTGAACAATTGCGTGTAGGCAGTTTCGGCTCCGAGTGCGGTGGGGAATACCTCGATTCCGCGCGCTCCGGAGAGCGCGACACTCTTGGCCAGCGACATCGCGACCAGCGGATGCGGTTCGAACGCCAGGATTCGTGCCTCTGGCCGAAGGCGAGCCGCCAGCAACGCGAAGATGCCGGCGTTCGCGCCCACGTCGACGATGACCCCCGCGTGTTGAGCCAGAGCCGCGAAGAGGGCGACGGTGCGAGGCTCGAACGCATCGAGCCCGCGGTAGTAGGCCACGCTCACGAGCGAGACCCATGGACGTGCCGCCATGGTGATCTCGGCTCCCGCGATCCGGACTTTGAAGCTGCGCACGAACCCCGGCAAAGCGAGGTGAGTCGCGCAGGCGTCACCGATCGCGGCCCTGACCCCCTCGGGGAGCATCTTCACGCCTGCGATTCGGTGCGCCACGGGGCCCAACGTCTCGGGCACGCCTGGGACTCGAGAGAAATATCGCATCAACATGGGCGTCTCGATGACTGAGAGTGCGCGCCGAGCAGGCTGGTTCGTACGCGACTCTCCGAAGCCGGTGATCGTGGCGGCGGATTATGGCACCAAAGTCCTCACCCGCAATGGTTGATGAGAAGCCGACCTGACGACGCCGCCGTTTCAGTGTCTGATCCACTGCCCGAGCAATGCCGCCCAGCGGTCGTTGATCAGCCGCTTCGAGAAGTGGCGCTGGTACGTCGTGAAGGCGGCATCTCGCCCGGCGCGGAGTGCCAGGGGGTCATCCTTGAGTGCAGTCAGTCGCGCGGCAACGTCGTCGGCTCGCCCGGGTTCGAGGACCCATCCTACCCCGTGCTCGCGAATCCACCGCGCGATACTGGCGTCGGCGGTGCCGGCGAAAATGAATGGGCGTCCAACCGCGAGCGCGGCGAAGAACTTCGACGGCACCACGATACCGGTGTACTCCGGCCGGAGGCTCCCGAGGTGAAAGTCGGCTGCCTCCAGTCGTCGCTGAATGGTGGTCTCGTCAGCGAATGGGGCGAAGCGGATGTTCGTGTCGTCAGGACGGATGGCGGCCTTCAGGGCGGGTAGGGTGGTGCCCGTGCAAGCGAAGCAGAGTGCGATCTCGTTGCCGGCGCGCTCACGGCAAGCCCGGGCTAGCTGAAGAAGGGCCTCGAAGTCGTGAGGCCGCGACATGCTGCCGGCGTAGAGGAGCCCTACCTTTGCGTCACCGAAGATCTCTCTTCGAACCTCGGGCTGAGGCTCGGCTGGGGCGGCGGGTTCGACCAGCGCCCAGGGGGTCATCGTCTCGCGATGGGGAGCGCCGCCATACTGGTCGAGACGCGTTCGCATGCATGGACCGAGGTCGACCACCACATTGCAGCGTCGATAGGCCGCGCTCATGAGCGTCCGCGCCGGGCCCGACAGGAAGCGCGTCGCATTGGTCCACTCCGCCTCGACCGCGTCAGGGTAGACATCCAGGCACCAGTGGAGGATCGGCGTGCGGGGGCGACTCAAGCGGAGCGGGATCGCCAGGGTGACTGCGAAAGCTGGATCGGATCCGATGACGATGGCGTCGAAAGGCCCGAGCCTCAGGGAACGCAGGAACCAGGCACTCACCATCCAGGCGCTGTTTCCCAGGCGCGATATCGGATGTTTCTGCGACCACGCGGGGCGGAATACGCGGTGGATCTCGACGCCGTTCCATCGTTCGTGCGAGGGGTAGGGTGCCGATGCCTCGGCGTGAGAGCGGTTGCAGGTCAGCGCCGTGACGTCCCACCCACGTTTCGCCTGCTCTTCCGCAAGGTCGGAAAAGATTCGGGCGCTGACGACCTGATCGGGGTGGAAGAAATGGTACAGGACGAGGAGCCGCGGGCGGGGCATGAGATCGGCTGATTGTAGCCGGCGGGGGCCTCCCGGAGGAGGTGCGAGACTCGTCGTGAGGATGCGCATCGGCAATGGTAGAGTGCAGGTGGCCCCGTCGGGCCACGTCGAGATTCGTGACATCATGGATAAGCGTTCGGAACGGCTGCCGGTCGAGGAGGTACAGCAAGGCAACAGGCAATGGTGGACGCGGAACACCATGTCCTATGACTGGCACAGCGAGATCTCCGCGCCCCGGTTTTCGGCGGGCTGGTTCGACGCCATCGACCGTCGGTTCATCGACAGCGCTCGCCTCTACGGCACCGATCAACAGCCATTCGATCGGGTCATCCCGTTCTCCCGCATCGCGGGGGCGCGGGTTCTGGAGATCGGCTGTGGCATGGGCCTGCACACGGAGCTCATGGCGCGGGCAGGCGCCGACGTCACGTCCCTCGATCTCTCTCCCACGTCGGTCGCGGCGACGACGGTGCGGCTCAATCTGAAAGGGCTCAAGGCGACGGTGGTCGAGGGCGACGCGGAGGCGATTCCCTTTCCCGCCGGGTCGTTTGATTTTGTGTGGTCCTGGGGTGTCATCCATCACTCGTCGCGCACGGCGCGCGTCGTGCGCGAGATTGCCCGGGTTTGTGTTCCCGACGCCGAGTGCCGGGTCATGGTGTACAACCGGAACGGCGCATGGGCGTATTCGATCCTCGTGCGCGATTTTTTGCTCAAGGGCGGATTCATGAAGAAGAGCTTCGAGGAGACGCTCTACAACTCTTCGGACGGCTTCTCCGCACGCTTCTACATTCGCGAGCAGTTCGAAGATCTATTCCGCGCCTACTTTCGTGACGTCTCATCGGAGATCATCGGCCAGGAGAGTGACGCAGTCCCGCTGCCCCGACAGATCCGCAAGCTCGCGGTGCGTATACTCCCCGAGTCGTACCTTCGGAGTGCTCAAGGGCGTCGTGGCAGTTTCATCTTCCTGCAGGGAAAGAATCTAACCAGCGAATGAAGCTCGCTCGCCAGCGAAAGCCTCGGGGAAGGCACGCCGGTACACGTCGCCCACTCGCGAGGTGAAGAGCTCGAACGAGTACTCCTGCTCGGCACGCCTTCGCGCGTTGACACCCAGGCGCGCGCGCAGAGCGACATCGCTGGCGAGCTCTCGCAGAGCTTGCGTCACCCCTTCCTCGTCACCTTGTTCGACGAGCCACCCGTCGCGATCGTGCTCATTGTGCGCTTCGACGAGCTCATCACTACCGCCGCACCGCATGACGACCACTGGCAGACCTGAGGCCTGAGCCTCCATGACAGCAATACCGAGGCCTTCTTGCCGCGAGGTCATCACGAATGCCTCGGCGCCGCGATAGATCGCGGGCAAGTCGGATTCCTCTCTGTGGCCCGTGAAGTACACCCTGTGGGAGAGGCCTAGCGAGCCGACCAAGCGCGTGACGGTGTTGTCGGGCTCCTGCGATTTTCCTACGAGGACGAGATCCAGATCCGGGAACGAGGCAGCGATCGGAGCATAGGCGCGAACGAGAGCGGCGGCGTTCTTGCGCGGATCGTCGACGCGTCCTACTGAAAGCAAGTAGCGTTTCGGTCGTCCGAGCCAGGACGGACCAACGGGGGTAAAGCGCGTCAGGTCGATGGGACATCGGAGAACCGCCATACGCTCAGCGTCGAGCCCGGCGACCGCCGTCAGCCGGCGCGCCGTGTATGCGGACAACGCGAACACGAAACGCGGGTGACGAAAAGTCCACTTCTCCAATCGCTGATTGAGAGCGCGCAATCCGTGATTCACGCGGATCGACAGCGTCGAGTCCTCCGCGGCGAAGCGGCCCACGATCTCGTCGACGAAGGGGGTCGCGACCCAGGACACGAAAGGGCGACCGGCGAGGATTGGAATCAAGGACGCCGAGTGGACACCGCTGACGACCTGAATGATCGGGAATCGCCTCAGCGTACGGCGAAGGCGTGCGGCGGGTAGGAGATAGTTGAGGTACTCGATCGTCGGGAGATAGCCGGTCGATATTGATGGCTGCTCTCCCTGCTGTTCGCGAAGGGCAGGACTCCAGCGATCCCGGCCACCCATGCGCGCGAACCCGAGAACTGGCAAAAGCCCCATCTGGCGATGCGCGGCGACGATCGCTCGCTGCATCGTGACGACACCGCCCGGAAATCTCGGATCCAACGTCAAGATCAGTGATTCCATCGCCCCCTGATACCGTAGCGGACGATGCAGTAGACGGCACGGAACGCATCCTTGACGCCGATCTTCTTGCCTTCGGCGTATGTCCTTCCATTGTAGGTGATTGGCACCTCGAAAACGCGTACACCGAGACGTGCCACCTTGGTGGTGATCTCCGGTTCGATGCCGAAGCGATCCTCGCGCAGGTCGAGCCGCTGGAGGACCTCGCGCCGGAAGACCTTATAACAAGTCTCCATATCGGTGAGGTTGAGATCGGTGACCATGTTCGAAATGTGGGTCAGCAGCGTGTTGGCCACCGAGTGCCAATAGTAGAGGACGCGATGCGGCCCTCCCAAGAACCGGCTCCCGAAGACGACGTCGGCGTGGTCGTCCACGAGTGGCTTGAGTAGAACGGGGTAGTCCGCGGGGTCGTACTCGCTGTCCGCATCCTGGATCAGGACGAATCGACCGCGTGCGTGGGCGAAGCCCGAACGTAGGGCCGCGCCTTTGCCGCGATTGCGTTCGTGAAAGATCAGCCGCACGTTGGCGGTGCTCGACAGTGTGCTGGTCAGCGCCTCCCGCGTGCCATCGGTGGACCCGTCATCGACGACGATCAGCTCCAGGGATTGGACGGGGGCCGCGCGAACGGCCGCGATCGTCCGCAGCACGGTGCCGCACTCGTTGAACACGGGCATAACCACCGAGAGCAACGGTTCGGCGTCCGGCCTGTCTGCCAGGTCCGTCACGCCCGTGCGACGTCGCTGAGGGGAAAGGCCAACATGGGCGCGGAATTTCTCATACTTGGCAGTCCAGATCCAGGCTGCGGCCCGGGGGGACCGCGTTCTTTTTCCGCGAGGCTCCATTCGACACGATCCGCGATGGGATCGCCGTCGACGCGGGCTCGTGATATGGGTATGCGAAACTCAGGAAGGACGACGTGTGCGCTATCTGCTGACCGGCGGTGCCGGATTCATTGGTTGCAACGCGACCGCCCGCCTCAAAGGGCGGGGTGACGATGTCGTCGTGGTCGATAACCTCTCGCGCGCGGGGAGCGTGGCCAACGCGCGGTGGCTTGCAGCCGAGCACGGCGTCCACGTCACCCAAATTGACTTGAGGCAGGAGGACGCCATCGCGGAGTGCGTGGCCGACGCTCGTCCAGACGTCGTCCTCCACTGCGCCGCGCAGGTGGCGGTGACCACGTCGGTTACCGATCCGCGACGCGACTTCGAGGATAACGCGCTCGGTACGTTCAACCTCCTGGAAGCGGTTCGGCTCCGCGCTCCGGAGGCGGTCGTCATCTACACCTCGACCAACAAGGTGTATGGCGGCATGGAAGACGTTGGCATCGAGCTGCACGACGGCCGCTATCGCTACGTCGACTTGCCGAATGGTTGCGACGAGCAGCGTCCTCTCGACTTCCATTCGCCCTACGGCTGTTCCAAGGGCGCGGCCGATCAGTACGTTCACGACTATTCCCGCATCTACGGGCTCCGAACAGTGGTCTTTCGTCAGTCGTGTATCTACGGATATCGGCAGTTCGGTGTCGAGGATCAGGGATGGGTCGCCTGGTTCAGCATCCGAGCAGCGCAGGGAAAACCGGTCACGATATTCGGCGACGGCCGACAGGTGCGGGACGTGCTGTTCATCGACGACCTCGTCGACGGTTTTCTCGCCGCCGTCGAGCGTATCGCGGTGACCGCGGGGCGCATCTACAACATCGGCGGGGGCCCGGGTAACCAGATGTCGCTGCTGGATTTGGTGGCTCACCTCGAGCGGCTCAGCGGCCGGCGGTTGCAGGTCGACTTCGCCGGCTGGCGGCCAGGAGATCAGAGGATCTTCGTGTGCGACATCCGCAAAGCGGGGCGCGAGCTCGGCTGGTCCCCGCGCGTCTCTTGCGCCGCCGGGGTCGAGCGCCTCTACGGCTGGATCGAGGCGAATCGGACTCTGTTCGCGGAAGCGCGTTGAAAGGGGCGGGGACCGGATCCCGAATGAACTCTCTCTTGGTGACGCTGGATCCGGGGAATCGGGGGGGCGTTCGCACGATGCAACGCGCTGTTTGCGTTGCGCATGGGCTCTTGGGGCTGACGCCGCACTTGGCATTCTCGCGGCAGGGACGTCGCTCGCGGTGGAACCCGTCTATGCTGACGACGCGAGTGGATGGGTATCCCGCGATGACCACGGGCTACTTGCCGACGCTCGAGTATCTGAACTACGTGATCCCCGCGTTGATGTTGCGGGGCGAGTTGGCCCGTTTCCCTGTCGTTCAACTCGTCAGCGGGTTTCATTCAGCCAGTGTGATTCCCATCCTCGCCAAGCATCCCTTCGTGTCATGGGTGGCGACTCCGTTCGGCGACGAGATTGCCAGTCGCCGCGCCGGCCCGGCGCCGACCCTCTCGATTCGGCTCAACAGCCGACTGCGGCGGCTCAACGAGCGGCTCGAACGGTGGACCTTCCGCTACCCAACGTCGACCTTCGCGTTGTCTAAGTACACCGCGTCGCGGCTCTCCGAAGTCACTGGGATCGACCGCGAGCGATTCGAGATCCTGCGCTGTCCGGTCGACGTGCGGCTGTTCCGGCCCGAAGGCCCCCGTTGGCAAGAAGGGCCCAGCCGGTACCTTCTCTCGGTCGGTCGTATTGAGGATCCGCGCAAAAACTTCGCGTCATTGGTCCGTGCGTTCGCACCTGTCGCCGCCCGGGAGACCGATCTCGATCTGGTCATCGTCGGTCCTATGGATCGGCGCGAGAACGTCGTTGCCGAGGCCGCCCGTGTCGCCGGTATCCCTGGTCGGGTGCACCTCTTGGGCGCGAAGAGTGGCGCTGATCTCGCGTCGATCTACCGCGGCGCCGAGGCGTACGTGATGGCCTCGCGCCAGGAGGGGCTAGGGATCGTAGTGGCCGAGGCGCAGGCGTCGGGTCTGCCAGTCGTCGTCATGCGTTGCGGAGGCAGTGACGAACTGGTCGACGAGCGTGAAGAGACACGCGACGGTTGGCTCGTCGACCAGGGCGACGAACTCGGTCTCTCTCGACGGCTGCTGATGCTGACGGCAAACCCACAGCTGCGGGCGCGGGTCGGCGCGACCGCTCATCGCAAGGCCCAGCGAGAGCATGCGCATGAGGTCTTCGCCGCGACCTTGGCTCGTGCCTATCGCCGGACGTTCCCGGAGGCGATGGCCCGGCTCGAACGCGTCGAGGCGCGCGTCGAACAGAGCGTCCTATAGGTCGCAAGGACCCGTTCGGCACACGCGACCGAATCGAAGGCGCGCGATCGCTCCTGCGCCGCCCCGCTGAACGTAGCGCGCAGCGCGGGATCGTCAGTGAGGCCCCCAATCTTCGCCGCGAAGTCTTCGACATCAGCGGGCGTCGCGCACAGCCCGTTTGCTTCATCGGTGACCAGCTCGGGCAGTGCGCCTTCTCGGGAGACAACCGTGGGGATACCGGCCGCCATCGCCTCGGCAACCACTCGCCCGAAGCCCTCGTGGCGCGAGGCGAGGACGAAGATGTCGAACGCCTTGAACGTGGCTGGCATGTCACGGCGGGCGTCGGCGAACACCAAGCGCCGCTCCAGCCCGAGCGCCGCCGTTGTGGTGCGGAGCTGCTCGAGATAGGCCTCCTCGATCGTGCCTTCAGCGGCGCCGACCACCACGAACTTCGCCCGTGGACGATCCCGTGCCACCAGCGCCGCGGCGCGCACGAAGGTATCCAGATCCTTCCGGGGATGAATGCGGCCAACCGTTCCGATCAGAGTGTCGCCGTCATCCGCTCCAAAGGTGGCCCGTATCTTGGCAGATCGCGGTGCCTCGGCGAATGCCGCGAGGTCGATTGGATTGTAAAGCGTCGACACCTTTGCGCTTCGGCCCCGCCGGGCGAAAATTCCGGATGTTGTGTCCGAGATACAGAAGACCCGGTCGGACAGTCCTGTCCAAATCCACGTGAGCAGATCGAAGACCTGAAGGGGTTGGTCCAGGCTGTTGCCGCGGTAGTGGAGGACGTGGGGTAGCCCTAGCCAGCGCGCGGCGATCGCCCCGTCTAGTACAACCTCCATGTTGGTGTGGATGAGGTCGGCGCCGATACGGCGGGCGATGGTCGCAATGGCCGTCGACCCCCACAACAACGTCGGGCCAAAGAGCGCGAGCTCGACGGGCGAGAACCGCCTGTGCAAGATCGACATCGGCGCATAGTGGACGCACACGCCCATCGCTTCGTAGCGCGCAACTTGGGGACCGGGGCGCGGCAGCACCAGATGCGGCTCGACGCCTCGACGGATCAGGGGCTTCAACAGACCGCGGAGGCTCTCATCCGGCCCACTCACCTGCTGCGAGAATGGGTTGATGTAAAGGACGCGCAGGATTTCCTCAACAGAACTTGGCGGCCCAAAACTCGAGCGTGGCCAGCGAGAAGACCTTGCGGCCGACATCCTCGCCGGCGAGGTGTCCTTCGATGACCCGCGTCAGGGCCGAGGCCGACAGCCCCAGCACGTGGACGAGCGCCCCCGAGGTCATTCGCTCGCGCAACGCGGCGGTCGATTCATCACGGAACCAGGCGTCGACGGGAATCTCGAATCCGCGCTTGGGTCGATCGGTGATCGCGATCGGCAGGTCGCTGCGCAGCACCCGGCGCAACAGCTCCTTACTGCGCTTAAGACCAGCCTTGGCGCGGGGAGGTAGCGCGAGGCCGAATTCGACCAGACGCCGATCGAGTAAGGGCACGCGCACCTCCAGGCTGTGGGCCATCGAGAGCTTGTCGGCCTTCATGAGCAGGTTGTCGACCAAGGTCGTGTGAAAATCCACGTACTGGAGCCGCTGCACTTCGTCGAGCGCCATGTCCGAGGCCTCATTGAAGAACCGCTCGATGTGGGCAGTCGGCTTGGTCGCTGCCTCACCGCAAAGCGCCCGTTGCTCCTCAGGCGTGAAGATCTCAAACCAGCTCAGGTAGCGAAGGCTAGGCGACAGGTTGATCGAGTTCGCCAGCTTTCCTGCCCGGCGAATCATGTTGAGGGGGCCCAGTGTCCTTTCGGGGACGAAGTTTGCGAGTCGGCTGACCAGATGCGGCCACCCAATCGCGGAGTGGCTGATCTGGTCGGCGATGCCGGCCCAGAAGTAGCGGCCGTAACCGCCCAATACTTCGTCTCCACCCTCTCCGGACAGAGCGACCTTGACGTGCGCGCCAGTGCCGCGGCAGAGGTGCCAAAGCGGCAATACAGCGCTATCCGACAACGGTTCTTCGAGACACCCCACGATCCGATCGAGATCGGCGAGCGCGTGCGGCGCTAGCTCGAACTGCGTGTTCGGGCTCCCGACGGTCTGTGCCACGCGAGAGGCGAATCCAATTTCGTCGCCTCGGTCAGAGGACGAGAATCCCATCGAAAAGGTCGCAAGCGGCCTCGCGCTGTGACGGGAGGCGAAGGTGGCGATGGCGCTCGAATCGATGCCTCCCGACAGGAAGATCCCCATGGGAACATCGGAGATGAGGTGTCGCATGATCGCGTCGTCGATCCGTTCGCGAAGCGCGCCCGCGAGATCGGAATCGGTGGCCCGATCGATGTTCTCGGGCCGCAGCTCATAGTACTTCGTCTGGACTTCCGTGCCCGAGGAAAGATCCACCTCGAGCACCGTCGAGGGAGGAAGCTTGATGACGTTGCGGAAAGCGGAGGCCGGGGATGGCACGTACCCGACGGCGAGGTACGAGCTGATGAACGCCGGATCGGCGATCGGACGTCCGAGGCCATCGTGGTGGAAGGCCCGAATCTCCGAAGCGAACGACAGTTGCTGCGCCTCGTGGCGCAGGTAGAGGGGCTTGATGCCGAAACGGTCCCGACCAAGGACGAGCTTTCGCGCCCGGCGATCGAGGATGGCAAAGGCGAACATCCCTTCCAGGCGTTTGGCGAGCTCGACGGCTCCGAAGTGCTCGTAGCCGTGCACTATCACCTCGGTGTCAGTCGTGCTCCGGAAGACATGACCCTCGCGCTCGAGGAGGGTGCGCAAGGGGCGAAAGTTGTAGATCTCGCCGTTGTAGACGACCTGTACCTGGCCATCCTCGTTGGCCATTGGCTGGTGTCCGAGGTTGGTGAGATCGATGATCGATAGGCGTCGCATGCCGATTCCCACGCCTCCCTCGACGAAGACACCATGTGCGTCCGGACCGCGGTGTTCCATCGCCTTCGACATGGCCACGATCTCATCCTCACGAACGCGCGTGGTATCCCAGCGGATGATTCCGGCGATTCCGCACATAGACGAACTTGGACGACGTTATACCACGGTGATTTCGCGCGCCGCGATTGGCGGAACTGTTTGTCTCCTATACTCTCTCTCCTCGATAACCACATGAGCGTGACCTATGTCGTACTGCAACGAGAAAACCGGGAGGTGCCCGCAGCATGAACATCCTTGGGATCAACGCCTTCCACGGGGACGCTTCGGCGGCGCTGGTCAAGGACGGCCGGCTGGTGGCGGCCATCGAGGAGGAACGGCTCAACCGGCGTAAACACTGCGCGGGCTTTCCAGCGCTGGCGATCCGTGCCGTGCTTGAGAGCGGCGGCGTGCGGCCCGGAGAGATCGATCACGTCGCGATCTCGCGCGACCCGAAGGCGAACCTGCACAAGAAGATCCTCTTCACGCTGCAGAAGCGCCCGTCGTTCACCAAGCTCGTCAAGAACCGGCTCGCCAACGTCGCCAAGGTGCGCGGCATCGAGGACGCGCTCGCCGCAGCGCTCGGCGCGCAGCGGGGCGACATCCGCGCGAAGCTGCACAACGTCGAGCACCACAAGTCCCACGTCTCCAGCGCGTTCTTTGTCTCGGGCTTCGACGAGGCGGCTTGCCTGTCGATCGACGGGTTCGGCGACTTCGTCTCGACGATGCGCGCGATCGGGCGCGACCGCGATCTCGAGGTCATCGATCGGATCGAATTTCCGCACTCCGCAGGGATCTTCTACACGGCCATCACCCAGTTCCTGGGGTTTCTCAGGTATGGCGAGGAGTGGAAGATGATGGGGCTCGCGCCCTATGGGAAGCCGACGTTCGTCGACAAGCTGGAGCGGCTGATTCGCCCGGTAAGTGGCGGTCGTTTCGAGACGGACCTGCAATATTTTCGACACCACAGCGAGGGCGTCGAGATGACCTGGGACGACGGTGTGCCCGAGCTCGGCAAAGTCTACTCGGACCGCCTGGCCGAGTTGCTTGGTCCGCCGCGCGATCCCGAGGATCCGGAGTTCTTCGGCAAGTGGGCTGACATCGCGCACAGCGCGCAGATCGTGTATGAGCGAATCTTCTTTCACGTGTTGTCCGATCTGCATGAGCGGACAAAGATGACTCGCCTGGCGATGGCGGGCGGTTGCGCGCTCAACTCGGTCGCGAACGGCAAGATCTTCGAGAAGACGCCTTTCAAGGAGGTGTTCATCCAGCCCGCGGCCGGCGATGACGGCACCAGCATCGGCGCGGCGTTTTACGTCGAGCACACCGTGTTGCGGGGCGCGCGGCAGTACGTGATGGAGCATGCATACACCGGACCCTCGTTCTCCGATGGAGAGATCCAGTCGGCGATCGAGCATGCTCGGGGCGCCGGTTGGGATACAAGCATCGACGTTGTCCGGCTCGAAGACGCAGCGCTCTATCGCGACGTCGCCAAGGCGATCGCCGATGGGCGCGTGGTCGGCTGGTTTCAGAATGGCATGGAGTTCGGCCCGCGCGCGCTTGGCGATCGGTCGATCGTCGCCGACCCGCGCCGCGCTGACATGAAGGAGATCCTGAACACGCGCATCAAGCACCGCGAGACCTACCGGCCCTTCGCGCCCAGCGTGCTCGAGGAGAAGGTGGGCGACATCTTCGAGCGCACCGAGCCTTCACCGTTCATGTTGATGGTGTACAAGGTGCGCGAGGGCGTGCGCGCGTCGATCCCTGCCGTGACCCATGTCGACGACACCGGCCGCCTTCAGACCGTGAGCGCGCGCAACAGCCCGCGCTATCACGCGCTTATCAGCGAGTTCTTCCGGCAGACCGGGGTGCCACTTGTGCTCAACACCAGCTTCAACGAGCACGAGCCGATCGTGGCGACGCCGTCGGACGCCATCGCGTGTTACCTGAAGACGCGGATGGATCTCCTGGCGCTCGGAAACTGGGTCCTCACGCGCAGGCAGGTCTAGTCTCTCCGATAACGGCGGGCAGGCCGCAGTCTTCTCAGCTAGTTTTCGGAAACCAAATCGTTACCTGTTCACGCCGCGGGTCCTGCCGAAATTCCCTATCGCGGGGTGGCCAAGGGTACTCGCCTCAGGATAGACTATTGCCCGCTAGATGTGTCTTCCTCTCGTCCTAGTGCAGACCTAACCTGATCTAGACGTATGCGCACTGCTACAGCGGCATTTGTCCTCTCGATCCTCTGCGCGGCGATCTTGACGCCGATCGTGCGCCGGTTGGCTCTCCGATTCGGCGCTCTCGACCACGCGCACTCTCCGCGAAAGGTTCATGGCGTCGCGGTTCCGCGCCTAGGTGGGATCGCGATTGTCATCGCGTTCTATGCGCCCCTTTTGGGCCTCCTTGTGACGCAGAGTGGTGTCGGTTTCACCCTGAAGCACGAGGATCACTTCGCCCTCGGACTTTTCCTGGGGGGGATTCTCATTGCGGGTCTCGGCGTCTACGATGACCTTCGAGGCGCTGGCGCTGGCAAGAAGTTCCTCGTCCAGTTTGCCGTCGCGGGAATGATGTATTCCCTGGGATTCCGGGTCGAGGCCATCGCCAATCCGTTCGGCAACCCATTGGCGCTCGGCTGGGCGGCACTGCCGTTTACCCTCCTTTGGATCGTCGGGGTGATCAACGCGCTGAACCTCATCGACGGTCTCGACGGCCTGGCCGGGGGGGTGGCGCTTGTCGCGGTGAGCACGATTTTCCTCGTATCGCTCCAGCGAAATCAGCCACTCATGATTCTCTTCTCAGCGTCGCTAGGCGGGGCGATTCTGGGTTTCCTCTTTTACAATTTCAACCCTGCATCGATTTTCATGGGGGACACGGGGAGCATGTTCCTCGGGTTCATCTTGGCTACCAGCTCGATTCGAACGAACCAGAAGGCGTCTACCACCGTCGCTGTCTTGATCCCGATCATCACGTTGGGTCTGCCCATTCTCGACACGCTGCTGGCCATGAGTCGCCGTGCGGTCCGCGGGCGCCCCCTTTTTCGGGCGGACAAGGAGCATATTCACCATCGACTCCTCGGGCTCGGGTTGACCCATCGCCAGACGGTCTTGGTGCTGTACGGAATGTGCTTGCTGCTTGGCGCGGTCGCCCTGGTACTGACCTACACGAACAGTGCCGTCATCACCGTCACTCTGCTCGCGGTCCTCGCGGGCTCGTTGTTTTTTTTCCTGCGGCGTCTCGGTTACATACGGTTCGAGCTCAACCACCTTCTCTCGGATCAGCGCCGTCGCAACCGCGCTCTACGGGCGGCGATTCGGCCTTTCACCGACCGATTGAGGCGCGTGTCGAGGACCGACGAGATCTGGGAAGTCGTGCGCGAGGTCCTTCCAGTCTTCGAGGCGACCTCCATTAGCCTTGAGCTTCGCGATGCGGGCAATGTGGCGGGCGAGCCGTCGGCGATTGTCTTTTCGACCACAGCCCCGAAGGTCATGGAGGATACGCCGACCCCCCCCAGTACCGGTTTCCGAGCCCGCTTCGGTCTCGTCGGTATCCGTCGCGACGAGGGGCACATCGAGATGGTATGGCACGACGCCAGAGCTGATCTCAGTCGTGACATCGAGATCGCGATCGAACTCTTTTGCGACTACGTGACCGACGCTTACGATCGAATTCGATCGCGTCCAAGCGCCGGACCCAGGCACCGAGCGCCTGAAATCACGACAAGCCGCAATCTTGACCTTCCGCCACACTGACGAGGAAGAGCTAGTCAGTCCGCCTTTTCCGACCGTCGTCCTAGCTCTCTCGCGCTAGTTGTTTGAATGCATGGGACACGGCTTGCCGTGCCGGTCTCACGCGGTGGGGTTCTCCGTCGTTGGACCGCTGCCGTACGTATAGCCGTATCGGGAGTACTTTCGATAGTAGTAGTAGTGATACCCGTAGCCCGGGTTCGAGAAGTCGATCTCGTTCACGATCACGCCGAGTAGGCGGCACTTTGCCGAGATCAATTGACGGCGGGCGTAGGCGGCTGCCTCACGCGTCGTGTTCCCGCCCTTCACGATGAGGATGACCCCGTCCGCAAGATTCCCGAGCACTGCCGGATCGGTGACCGCCGATGTTGGCGGAGAATCCAGGATGATACGGTCATACCGCGCCTTGCACTCTTCTAGGATCTGCGCAAAACGCTTCGTGTGGAGAAGCTCCGAAGGATTGGGAGGCACGGGACCGCAGGGCAGCACATCGAGATTGGGTATGTTCGTACTCTTGATCGCGTCTTCCATCGTGCTATTGCCGAGGATTAGCGTCGAAACGCCGACCTGATTGGGAACGCCGAACGACCGATGGAGACGGGGCCGTCGCATGTCGGTATCGATCAACAACACCCGGCCACCGGCCTCTGCCATGGCAATCGCAAGATTGATAGCGGTCGTTGTCTTGCCCTCTTGTGGACTTGGGCTCGTGATGACCATCGCTCTCACTGGATGGTCCGGGGACATGAACATGATGTTGGTTCGGATAGAACGGCAACATTCCGCCGCGAGCGAGCGCGGCTCGCGGAAAACGCCCAGATCCCGGTCGCGGATCTGTTCGTTCTCATTTCGATCCTTTTCCTTCAGCTCGACCTTGTTCTTGCTCTGTCCGATGATCGGGATGAGCCCCAAAACCGGTACACCTAAGAATGTCTCGA
This sequence comes from uncultured Myxococcales bacterium, assembly GCA_964571275.1. Classification (GTDB taxonomy): domain Bacteria; phylum Myxococcota_A; class Polyangia; order Fen-1088; family Fen-1088; genus DASRQZ01. The sequence goes on along the minus strand of CAZNCQ010000014.1, from coordinate 5,438 downwards.
CGTCGATCTGAGTCTTCAGGGTATTGTCGAGCATCTCGATGGCGAACGCCAAGGCGATTCCCAACCCCACGCCGCACGCGAGAGCGATCAACAGATTTTGCATCGGTTTCGGGCTCGACGGGATTCGCGGAACGATCGCTCGCTCCAGAACGCGGACGTTGTTCGATCTGAGGAGTCCTGTCAGATCGATCTCCTTCTGACGTCTCGCGATGAGCTCATAGACCTTGGCGTTCTCTTCTGCAGTACGCTCGAAGGGCTTGTATTCCACCCCTAGCTTCGACAGCTCGATCGCGTTCTGCTTTTCCTTTTCCATCATGCTCATCAGCGACTTCTCGGTCGCGACGAGAGCCTGATAGCTGTTCTCAAAGGTCTTCAGGTTGGTGTCGATCTCGTGTTGGTAGGCTTTGCTGACAGCCTCCATCTGCGCTTCGATGATCTTGATGCGAGGGTGCTCGGGACCGTACTTTCCCGCCAGATCAGCCTTGTCCTTGGCGAGAGTGAGGAAGGTTCCGCGCATTAGCTTCATTCCCTCCATCCCTTCGACTGCGGGAACGCTCTCCTTGTCGGCGAGGTCCCGCGCCGCCTCGACCTGAGCGCGCGTCGATTCCAACTCCAGACGCTTCACCCGGAGATCCGCGAGCTTGCCATTGAGAGTCCGGAGAACCTGCTCGGACATGTTCTGCTTTTCGCCGAGATTGAGATCTAGCAACCCGCGGCTCTTCTTGAACTGGAACAGGGCCAGCTCCGAGTCCTCCAGCTTCTTACGTAACTCGACCTCTTGTTCGCTGAGCCACGCGTTCGCGGCGCGCGATCCTTCGAGCTTGTAGTCGAGGTTGGATTCCATGTACGTGTCTGCGAACGTATTCGCCAGCAGAGCTGCTCGCTCGGGCTTGTGATCGCGCACGATGATCTGAGCTATACGCGAATCCTTGACCGGTTTTACGGAGACCTGGCCGGCGAGCGCGCGAGCGAGGCCTAACGTGTCGCCGCCGAGACCGGGCACCGCCAAACGAACGTAGTCGGGGTCGTGTGCGAGTCCCAGCCTCTCGGCCACCCTTTGCGCAACGGCGCTCGACTGGATGATTCGGAATTGAGTCTCGTAGAAGTCCTTGGCGGCGTACAGGGACCCCGTACCCAGCTCGATCGCATCCTTGACTTGCAGCACTTGGGGCGCGTTGGACTCGATCACGATCTGGCACACTGCCTCGTAGATCTTGGTCTGACGATAGGTGTAAACGAAGGCGCCGGCCACACCCAGGATCGTGGACAGCGCCACGAAGGGCCATCGTTTGCGAATGACCCGCCAATACGCGCGCAGGTCGATCTTCGATTCGAGGGCTTCGGGCCCGTTTCCCGACTCCGTCTGCGATCCATCAAGCGATGCTTCCACGGGCCTCACAATAAGCCAGGCACCCGGCTACCGCAACCCGCGGTGGCCCGGTTCTTCCGCCGATCACCGTCGTTATTTTGACGGTGCGGAACGCACGCCCAGCTCGATGGCGGCGCGCGCGACCGCGCCCGGCGCTTCCAGGGGTACGAGATGGCCGACCCCGGCCAGTGTCTCGATGACTCCTGGGCGCTCGCCGCGTTCGCCGACGATCGCGTCATCCGCGCCATCGATCCAGACCATCGGGCAACCGATCGCCGGCAGGCGCGCGCTCATATCGACACCCTCGATCGCCTGGAAATCAGCGCGCGTCACGGCCTGCGGCGCGACGACGCCGGCCGCGACGAACGCGCGGCGCAGGGCCGGTTTCGCGGACGCCGACAACGCGCGTTCGGCAAGCCAACCTGGAAAATGTGCGTAGTCGCAGTCGATCACCTTCATCAAATCACGGCTCACCGGCAATCGCGGTGCTGCGGCGCACAGCACCAGGCCCGCGACCTTGTCGGGCCAGGCCAACGCGGCCTCGATCGCGACCAGCGCTCCCATCGAATGCCCGATTAGCACCGAGCGGCCGAGGCCGGTCAGCGCCGCGAGCTCGCCCGTGGCCTGGCAATAGTCGGCGAGCGCGGGGCGAGGCTTGTCCTCGAACGGCGGGCTCGGCCCGTGCCCGGGCAGATCGATCGCGACCGCGCGACCGGCGCGCGCCAGGCGCGCGAGCACCATCATCCAGATGGCCGACGAGGCGCCCGCGCCGTGGATGAGCAGGAACGGCCAGCTCGCGTCGCGGCTCTCGCCGCGCTCGGCGTAGTGCACGCGGCCCGCGCCGTGGCAGCGCGCGAACGGCACGTCCGGCTACCCGGCCGACTTCAGCTTCTTGACCTCGGCGATCAGCGCCGGGATCGCTGTCTCCCAGGTCGCGACCAGGCCATAGTCGGCGACCTGAAAGATCGGCGCCTCGGGATCTTTGTTGATCGCGACGATCACCTTGGAGCCCTTCATTCCGGCCAGGTGCTGGATCGCGCCCGAGATCGCGACCGCGATGTAGAGCTCGGGCGCGACGACCTTGCCGGTCTGACCGACCTGCAGATCGTTCGGCACCATGCCGGCGTCGCACGCTGCGCGGCTGGCGCCGAGCGCGCCGCCGAGCAGATCGGTCAGCTGCTCGAGGATCTTGAAGTTCTCGCCAGCCTTCATGCCGCGGCCGCCGGACACGACGACCTTGGCCTCGCCGAGATCCGGGCGCGCGCTCTGCGTCGCGTGCAGCGCCACGACCTCGGCGCCCAGCGCGTCGATGTTGCCCGCCGGTGCGTTCTCGACGGTGCCCGGCGCGCTCGCCGGCGCCGCGTGCGGAAACTCGGCCTGGCGCACGCTCGCGACCAACACGGAGCCGCTCACCTCGACCTCTTCGATCGCGTTGCCGGCGTAGGCGGGACGGCGGAATCGATTGGCGCCGATCACGCCGATGATGTCCGACACCATGCCGGCGTTCAGGAGCGCCGCCGCACGCGGCAGGATGTCCTTGCCACTCGACGTGGCCGTGCCAATCAACGCCGACGCGCCGGCGCGCTTGACCGCGTCGACCAGCAACGGCGCGACCATCTCGGCGAGCGGCGCCTTGGTCCCGAGCTTCGGATCGTCGTAGGCGATCACCCGGCTCGCGTAGCGAGCGGCATCCTGCGCCGCCGCCCCGACGCCCGAGCCGACGATCACGGCGACCACGGATCCCTTCACCTGCTCCGCGAGCCGCGCGCCCGCGGCCAGCGCCGGAAGCGACGCCGCGCGGATCCCGTTCTCGGCGGTTTCGCAGAAGACGACGACCGACGCCATCAGATCACCTTTGCCTCATTGTGGAGCTTCTGCACCAGCTCCTCGACACCGCCGACCTTGACGCCGGCCTTGCGCGCGGGCGGCGCCTCGTACGACAGCACCTTCATCATCGGCACCGGCGATACGCCGAGGTCGGCGAGCGCGACCTCGCGGATCTCTTTCTTCTTGGCCGCCATGATCCCTTTCAGCGAGGCGTAACGCTGCGTCTCGTCCCACTCGGCGTCGGCGCCGGCGAGCGCCTCGCTGCGCACCGCCTTCTTGCCGATGATGCGCAGGTCGACCGTGACCACCGCGGGCAAGCGCACGCGCTTCTCCTCGACGCCCGCGTCGACCTCGCGCGTGACCGTCGCGCTCTTGCCGTCGGCGGCCAGCACGCAGCTGGCCAGGAACGTCGCCTGCGGCCAGCCGAGCAGCCCGGCGAGGATCTGCCCGACCTGGTTCGAGTCCCCGTCGACGGTCTGCTTGCCGAGCACGACCAGGTCCGGCTTTTCGCGCTCGACCACGGCCTGCAACACGCGCGCAACTGCGAACGAGTCGAGGGCCGCGTCGTCGCCAGCGACGAGGATCGCGCGGTCGGCGCCCATGGCCAGCACGCCGCGCAGCTGCTGCGCAACGTCCTTGGGGCCGATCGACACCACGACCACCTCGCCCGAACGCTCGCCGCCCTTGCCCTTCTCGGTCAGGCGCAGCGCCGTCTCGACCGCGTACTCGTCGAAGGTGTTGATCTGCCAGCTGGCGCCCGAGAGATCGATCTTACCGCCGCCGATCTTCAGTTTTTGTTCCGGGTTCGGAACGCGCTTGCAGGTGACCAGGATCTTCATCGGCGCGAGGTTATCCCACCGCGAGCCGCAGCGCTTCTTCCAAACAGAACAGAATCTCGTCGTCGATGTCGACCAGGTACACCGTCGATGGTTTGGGCTGCCGATGCGCGCGCAGCTCGTCGACGATCGCGCGCGCGGCATCCGCGGGATCGACACCGCCGAGACCGGTCCCCATGCCCGGCAGCGCGATCACCTCGAACCCGTGGCGGGCGGCGGCCAGCAGCGCCGCGCGCGTCGCACGCCGCACGTTCTCGACGCCGACCTTCGTGCCCGGCTGCTCCATGGTCGGGGCGTGGATGACGTGCTTGGCCCAGAGGTGCCCGGCGTTGGTGACGACCGCCGCGCCCACGGCGATCGGCGCCAGCGACATGGCCTCGCGCTGAATGGTCGGCCCACCCTTTCGGGACAGGGCGGCAGAGACACCGCCGCCCATGATTCCCAAGGAATTGGCGGGGTTGACCACCGCGTCGACCGGCATCGCGGTAATGTCGCTTTTCGCAAGGTGTATCTGCATGGCCTCGGCCGAGGGGGGGCCGAGGAAAGTTAACACTTTTCGCTCATCGGGCGGGCAAAAATGCCCTCCGAAGCTCGACCAATCAGGAGGAGGTCCGGAACCCCTCCGAGGGCTCCGGACTACGGACACGATCAGGCGATGAGCTTCTCGAGCTCCTGCTCGACGTTGCGCTCATCCGACGAGCGCGCCACCGAGAGCTCTTGCACGATGAGACCACGCGCCGTGTCCAGCATGCGGCGCTCGCCAAACGAGAGCGGCTTCAGCCCCTTGAGCCGGTAGAGATCGCGAAAGACCTCGGCGACCTCGAACAGCGATCCCGACTTGATCTTCTCCATGAAGCCGCGGTAGCGCCGGTTCCAGGTCTGCCGGTCGAGGTGGATTTCCTTGTCGCGGAGGATCTCCATCACCTCCTCGATCTCGTCGCTGCCGGCGACGCGCCGAAGGCCTACCTGGTCCGCCTTGTCGATCGGCACCAAGATGCGCAGACCCGTGTCCACCCCGCGCAGCACGTAGAAGCGCTGGATCTTGCCGTATACTTCCTTCTTCTCGATCCCGATCACCTCGGCGACGCCCTGGGACGGGTAGACGGCTTTGTCACCAATCGCGAACTCGGTTGTCACGGCGTGGACCTCCTGTGGGTTCCTGAATTTCGGAATCACCCCGCGGGGCGTCTCGGCTCGTACGTGACGAGCCGCGGTAGTATCAGGCTCACGTACTTACACCTACAAGGGTACCGGGGTGCGGGTAACGATGTCAAGCCGCCTAAAAAGCGGTATGGTGCGCCGCGGATGGCGCGCTTTGCGTTCGAAAACGCCGGCTCGGGCGTGCAGCCCAGCTCGGGCGGGGGTTGGAAGCAGCTCTTGTGGTTCATGGTCGCGGCAGCCGGCGT
>CAZNCQ010000013.1:0-60450 GCA_964571275.1 uncultured Myxococcales bacterium | reverse complement strand
CGAGGATCTCGTCGAGGCGGGCGTGATCGATCCGACCAAGGTCGTGCGCTCGGCGCTGCAGAACGCGGCGTCGGTCGCGTCGCTGCTGATCACCACCGAGGCGCTGGTGGTCGAGCGCCCGAAGGAGGAGGCGCCGGCGCCCGCGGGCGGCGGCGGTGGCATGGGCGGGATGGGTGGCATGGGCGGCATGGGCGGTATGGGCGGCATGATGTAAATGCTCCGCGTGGGAGGGGCCTGCCGCCCCTCCCACGGGTTACTTTTCACATTATTTTTCCAGGGTGAAGGCGAGGGAGAGCAGGAAGGTTTGGCGGCGGTAGTGGGCGACGGACGAGGCTAGGCCGAGCTCGTTGGCGTAGACGGTGTAGCGCGCCAGCAGCTGCACGCGCTGCGAGAGCGGGCGACTGAGATCGAGGCGCAGGCTATTGCGGTTCTCGTCGTCGATGCTCAAGAGGGCGCCGGTCGTCACGTTCTGCCCCAGCGCCACCGCGTCACGGTACTGGGCGACAATCAGCTCGCCACGCGCGGCCAGGTAGCCGTCGAAGGGCAGCGCGGTCGCGAAGCGCAGCGCCAGCACGTGGCGCGTGACCGCGTCGCCGTAGCTGTTCGAGTCGTTCCATTGCAGGGCGTACCCGCCCCCGAGCAGCACGCGTCCCACGTGCGTCAGATCGATGTGCGCAACGAGGAACGTGTCGTGGCGCGGGGCGGTCGGTGGTGAATTGTCGGCGGTCGTGGCCAGCCCGCCGAACGCGCGCAGCTCCGCGCTGGCGCCGGTGGTCACCTCCCAGTCGCTGTCCCCGTCGGCTGATTCGCGTGCCCACCGCAGGTCGGCCGAACCGACCGGGCCGTGAAAGTCGAAGTCGAGATCAGACTTGAACACGAACGATCGATACCCGGCGCCGGCGATCAGGACGGCGTCGTCGGTGAAGCGCCAGTCGATCGTCAGCGTCGGCGTCAGCGACCGAAAGTCGCGCCGATCGGCGGCTGCGGTCGGATCGGTGCTCGCGCGCTGAAAGGCTTCGTAATAGACCGCCTGCACGCCGAAGCCCGTCGTCCTTCGCAGCGCCAGCCGCCAGCGCGCGCTGCTGGCGGCGAGCAAGACGTCCTCGTCGCGCGCCGCGGGCGCGGTGAACAACTTGCCGGCGAGCGTCGCCGACGCCGCGATCTGCTGCCCGTCGGCGATGGCGTCGGCCAGGTGGCCGCCCAGCGATGCGCGCGCCAGCGGCGAGCCGACGATCGGCGCGTTGGCGATGCCGTCGACGATCTCGGTGCGATGCGCGTTGCTGTCGTACTCGCCTCCGACCTCGCCGCGCAGATCGTAGCGCAGCGTCTCACCGGCGTGGGCGCCGCGCGCGCCGATCCAGAGCGCGATGAGCGCGAGCGGGATGGGCGCCGGAGACGTCCGTCGCATCGGGCGCCTACTATCTCAGGCGCGCGTGCGTCTCGGCAATTGCGCGCCGTCGCTGGCGCCAGCGCTGGCGCCGCCACCACCGTCGAGATTCGCGCCTGTCAGGCGCTAGGGCTCAGTGCCCGCGCGCCTGAGCGCGCAGCGTCCTGGCCTGCGAATCCAGGTGCTGCGCGCGCGCCTTCAGCGCCGCCAGCTGCCGTTCCATCGACGGCAGGTCGGTCGGCAGCGGCGCGGCGGCGTCGTTGCGGCGAACCTGAGCCGACGCGCTCGGGTCGAGCACGTCGCGAACCTGAAGCGCCGGGGACGTCGTGCTCGGCGTGTTGCTCGTGCCCGTGCCCTTGTCGGTCACGTTTGGTGTGGGAGCCAGGGTGGTGACGCCGATCGGGGGCGAGGGAGCGCCGGTGCGAGGCGGCAGCTGCGGCACCGCGGCCGAGTTGAATGTGACGTTGGGATTGCCGGGCGCCAGCCGCCGCCGCGAGCCCTCGAGCGGTGCGAACGGATCGTTCTCGAGCTCGCTCGCGCGACGGTGCAGCTCTCGCCGCCCCCGCACCTGGTCGATGCGCGCCTGCAGCGCGACCGCCTGCGCCTGCGTGCGCCGCGCCTGATCCGCCAGGATGTCGGCCTTCGCCTCGAGCTCGGTCGGTCCGTCGGTGGGGCTGGCCAGCGGCTCGGCCCCGACCGGCGCCAGCCCCGCGGGCGAGCGCCCCACGGCCGCCTCGGTCCGCGCCTTGATCTGCGCGTCCAGATCGGTCAGGCGCCGCGCGAGCGCCTCGGCGTCGGCCATGCGTGCGCGCAGCGCGTAGTCGCTGCGCAGCCCTGGGCCTCCCGCCTTCAGGTGATCGATCTCGGCCTGTACGCGGGCGAGCTCGGCGCGCAGGCGCTCGCGCTCCGCGACCGGGTTCTCGGCGGCCGCGGGCTTGGTCGTCACCGCCATCGGGGCAGGCGCGCTGTCGGCGACGGTGCGCGAAGCCGCCACCGCCGGGCTCGCGCCCAGGAGGAGGGTGCCGAAGAGGACGCCGCCGCAGAGAAGCAGCATTCCCCAGACGTGAACCCGGCTGAGCATCGCGATGCCAGGATAGTGCAACCGACGTACCACGGCGATGCCCGCGTATTCTGCCGCCCATCGCTCGGGAAAGGCCCGCCAATCTCATCAGTTTTCTGAGGTGCTTCCGGTAAACTCATGCTGCATGGCGTACAAGGTTCGGCGCGCGCGCGCTGTGGGCAGCTCGGGACAGCGTCTCTTGGCGCGTGACCTGGGCTTGGGGCTCGTCGCGGTGCTGCTCGCCGGTGGTGCGTCGTGTGGGACTGCCGGCGCAGGCACCGCGCCCGCGGGTCCGCCCAAGACCTTCACCGCCGGCGATCTCTATCCGCTGGACGCGGGCTGGAAGTGGGCCTACGACGTGGTCAGGGATGGTCAGACCATGCTCGCGCTCTACGCGGTCCTCGACAAGACCGGTGAGACGGCGACCGTGCAGGCGGGCGACGAGCAGTTGAGCTACGCGACGACGCCCGAGGGGATCGCGCAGAAAGACGGCCCGGTCGTCGGCGACTTCATCGTCAAGAATCCGGTGGTGCCGGGGACCGAGTGGCCGGTGGCCGGCGGCCGTGCGCGCATCAGCGCCGTCGCGCAGTCGGTCACCGTGACGGCCGGCCGCTTCGACGACTGCGTGGTCGTCGAGGCGACGCGCGCCGATCCGCCACGCGTCGCGCGGACGACGTTCGCGCCCGGCGTCGGTCCGGTGATCATCGAGATGCAGATCCGCGTCGGCGGCGAGATGACCACGGTGACGCGCGCGACGCTGCGCGCGGTGACCCGTCCCGGCCAAGACCCACTGGCGATGACCCGCTGGCAATGACCCGCTGACTAGACGTCAGCGGTGCCGCGTGCCATCCAACCGCGCAAGCCGCCGCAGGAACCGACTGCGAGCAGGCCGAGCGCCGCCGCGTGACCGAACGCGATCACGGCCGCGAGCACGAGCCCCGCGGCCAGTCCGAGCCCCAGCCGCAGCTCGGCGCGCAGCTGGTCGGGGGACTGGGTGGTGATCACCACCGGGTCGTCATCCTCGCCGCGGAAGACCGGCGAGACTGCGCCCGCGCGATAGAGTGAGTTGCTCTCGGGATAGGGCTCGAGGCGCACGGGACCGGCGACGTAAAGTCGATCGCCTTTGGCCAGGAACGTCTCCATGTACAGCGACCAATCCGGTGCGGGCAGCTCCGTGTAGCTGTCGTTCTTGATGAACGCGACCGCGCCGCCCAGGTCCAGGTGCGCCGAGCCCGACTCGTCGGCGACGACGATCTCGCCGCCGGCGCGCTCCTGCATGTGAATGCCCGGGCCGACGCGCAACGATTGCCAGTAGACGCACGGCCGATTCGACAGCGGCGCGCGCAGCTGATTCTCCGACACGACGCGCGCCTCGACGCGGCCCCAGCCTTCGCGCAGCGCCGCGATCGAAGCCGAGCCGTCGGCGCGCCGGCTGACCAGCGGACCCAGCGTGCGCAGCCGGCGCAGCACGCAGAGTGCCAGCACCAGGCCGCCTGCGAGCCAGGCCATCGCGGCCCACGGGCCGCCTTCTTCGATCAGACCCAGCGGCTGCGGTCCGAGCGCGACCTGGCCGACAGAGCCGAGCGCGCCGGCCGCGACCTGGCCCGCGGCCAGGATGCCGGTCGCGAGCTGGCCAATGCCCCAGCCCAAGCCCAGCGCGGCCTGGCCGATCGCGATGCCTCCGACCGCGAGCTGACCGATCGCGACCACACCCATCGCGACCTGGCCGATGGCGATCACTCCGATCGCGGGCGGCCGCGCGCCCGTGGACGGGTCGACGCCGCGGACGATATGGATCAGCGGCAACGAGCCGATCTTGAGACGGGACCGATACTCATAGGTGGAGAGCCTACGCACCGGTTCGGCCGGGGCCGAAAACTCCTGCACCGCCATACCCGGAAGGTTACGGCGGCCATTCGAATCCTGCAATGGCGACGACCACGGTCGCGTCGTGGTTTTCACGCGTTCATCTGGACGAGCAATGGATCGAACGGGCTTTGGCGGCGATGATGCGCAACGAGTCGATGCCAGCGCTTTCGGGATCATTGCTGAAGACTACCGTCATGGGTGCCGCGATCGCGCTCGTGGGCGCGGGCAGCGGCTGCAGCGGTGCCGCATCGGGGCACGGGGCGATCACGGGTCCCGGCCTGCTCGCGCCGCCCGGCGCGCCGGCGCCGCCGCTGGGCGCCAGCACGATCACCAGCAACATTCTTCGCCAGGACTACGTCGGATCGAAGGTCTGCGAGCCGTGCCACGGCGAGATCTACGCCGCGTGGGCGCGTTCGCCGATGCACCAGATGACGCGTTTGCCCGACCGTGCGCGCATCCGTGCGCCGTTCGACGGGTCGGAGTTTCATTTCAAGAACGATCGAGCCCGGTTCGAGAGCGCGGATGGCGCGCGCTTCATTCGCGTCGCGTCGGCGACCGCCGGGACTCACGTCTATCGCGTCACCAAGGTGATCGGCGGCCGCTACCGCGAGGACTTCGCGGGCGTCGAGGTCTCGGACGAAGGCAGCGCCGGGGCTGCGGTCGCGGGCGCGGCCAAGGCCGAGCTGATTCTCCCGGTTTCGTTCGTGTTCCAGCCGCCGTCGTTTCGTCTCAAGGGCTATTCGGTGATGGTGGGCGAGCGTCCGGGCCTGCGCGCGGGCGGGGTCTGGAACCAGACCTGCGTCTTCTGTCACAACACCAATCCGTATTTCGACAGCACCTGGGGCGAGCTCTACGGTCCGGGCTCGCCCGGCTACCAGGGCGAGGTCGTGGATCGCCTGCTGCCGCCGTCGCGCCGGTTCTCGTTCGAGATCACCGACGATGTCGCGCTGGTGAGCGCGCTCGGCAGCGAGCTCGCGGCGCTCGGTGACGAGCCGCCGCGCGACGTCGCCGCGGGCGGCGAGGCGCGGCGCGCGCTGCTGGCCGCGAGCATGCACGCCATGCGCCGCGATCTGACACCGGCGCACTTCGTCGAGATCGGCATCGGCTGCGAGTCGTGCCACCTCGGCAGCCGCGCGCACATCAAGAGCGATCGCGTGTTGCCCGACTTCGTGCCGCGCAGCGCGTTCATGCGCGTGCGTCCGCCGCCGGGCGCCGGCGAGCCGACGCGCGCCGAAGCGATCAACCGCGCCTGCGCGCGCTGCCACCAGGTGCTGTTCTCGCGCTACGCGTTCACCTGGGAGGGCGGCGCACGGCGCGGCGCGGCCGCCGCCGACATGGGCGGCAGCTCGATCACGTCGGGCGAGGCGCGCGATTTCCTGCTCGGCGGCTGCGCGCGCCAGATGGCGTGCACGACCTGCCACGATCCGCACGCCGAAGATCGACGCGACAAGCTCGAGGCGTTACAGACGCCCGCGGGCAATCACGTCTGCACCGCCTGCCACGCGCGCTACGCCGTGCCCGAGGCGCTGCGCGCGCACGCGCACCACGATCCCGCGGGCGCCGGCGGTGCCTGCCTGTCGTGCCACATGCCGCGCAAGAACATGGGGCTCGGCTACGCGCTCACGCGCTATCACCGCATCGGGTCGCCGACCGACGTCACGCGCGTCGAGCGCGATCGGCCGCTCGAGTGCGCGCTCTGCCACGCCGACCGCAGCGTGAACAGCCTGGTCGCCGACATGGAGCGCTTGTGGGGCAAGCGCTACGATCGCGCGGCGCTGGCGCGGCTCTATGGCGGCGACCTGGACGCGAACGCGCTGCTCGCCACGGTCGAGCGCGGCAAACCGCACGAGCAGGCGCCCGCGATGGCGGTGCTGGGCGAGCAGCGGGTGCGCGCGGCGCTGGCGCCGATCGCGCGGCAGCTGGTGAACCCGATCCCGCTCGTGCGCTTTTACGCGCGCCGCGCGATCGACGCGATTCGCGGCGCGCCGTGCGCCGTCGATCTCGATCGCACGACCGCGGAGATCGAGGCGGCGGCGCGGCGGTGTGTGCCCGCGGCGTGGCCGGCGTCGGCGGGGACGCCGCCGCCCACCAACCACGCCGGTGCCGCGCCCGACGAGACAGACGACGACTGATCCTGACCACCTCACCTCCGACCCTCTCCTCCACGCGGACGTGGAGGAGAGGGAGAATTCCCCGAGCGCGCGGGTCCCGGAAGGGCTCTCCCTCCATGTGGAGGTGGAGGAGAGGGAGAATCCCCGAGCGCACGCTGGCGGCGACATCCGGGGACCGGCGTCACGCGGCGGCGCGGCTGGGCATACCCCTGCGAACGTTTTACGACAAGCTCAAGCGCTACGGGATCTCCTGATGGGTGGGCGCCGTCACCGCCGGTGCCCGCTCGGCCAGGGACGCGCCAAAACGCGGCCCCCGCGATTTATTTCCAATTTTGCCGAGAAAAATGTGGGTTTCCGCGCTTGTCGGTAGTTCTCCCGAGGTCACGAGCGATCACAATTTGTGTATCATCGGGGAGTCGGCTTCATGAACGGGGAGGCGGTCAAGAGCGAGCAGATTCGGACTCTCTATCGCCAGGGCGTCCCGGTGTTGTTCGCGAACCTCTTCATCGGCGCGCTGGTCTGCGCATCGCTCTGGTCGATGAGCCCGCGGCGGGTGCTGGTCGCCTGGATCTCGCTGGTGACGGTGTTGACGCTGGCGCGCATCGAGCTCTGGCGTCGCTACTGGCGGCGCCGCCCGCCGCCGGAGCAGGCGGCGCCCTGGGGCACGGCGTTCGTGATCGGGTCCGGCTGTGCCGGGGCGTTGTGGGGCCTGGCGGCGTTTCTTTTCTTCGACGGCGCGTCGCCGCCGGGTGCGCAGCTGCTGATCACCTTCGCGGTCGGGGGCATGTGCGCCGGCGCGGCCGGGACGCTGGCCTGCTATATGCCGGCGTTTCGCAGCTACGTTTACCCATCGCTGGGGCTGCTGATCCTCCGGACACTCGGGATGGGCAACGCCGAGCGCCTGCCGATGGCGGCGATGCTGGTCGTCTACGGCATGGCGATGGCGACCGCCGCGCGCACGGCGCACGCAGCGATCACGCAGGCGTTTCGTCTCCGCTTCGAGAACGAAGCGCTGCTGAAGCGACTGTCGGAAGCGCAGGCGACGCTGCAGGAGAGCAATCGTTCGCTGGAAGAGCGCGTGAACGAACGGACCGCCGAGCTGGAGCGGCAGGGTGAGGTGCTGCGCGAGGCGCAGCGGCTGGAGGCGCTCGGTCGCCTCGCCGCGGGCATCGCCCACGACTTCAATAACCTGCTCACCGTCGTGCTCGGCAACGCGACGCTGCTGTTGCGCGAGCAAAAGCTGGAGGCCACGGCGGCCGGCGCCGTCGAGGAGATGAAGACCGCGGCGACACGAGGGGCGGACCTGGTGCGGCAGCTGCTGGCGTTCGGGCGGCAGCAGCGGCTGGCGCTGCGCGTGCTGGACCTGAACGCTGTGGTGGATGGCCTGGGGCCGCTGCTGTCGCGGCTGATCGGCGAGCAGGTGAGGATCACAGCCGCGCTCGCGCCGGGTAAGGCGTACGTCAAGGCGGATCGCAGCCAGCTCGAACAGGTGATCGTCAACCTGGTCACCAACGCGCGTGATGCGATGCCGGCCGGCGGGAGCTTGTCGATCGAGACGGCGCTGCGCGAGCCCGAGGCGGGTGTGCCCGGTCCGGGTTGGGTCGTGCTGTCGGTGATCGACACCGGGCTCGGAATGGATCGGGAGATCCGCCAGCACGTGTTCGAGCCGTTTTTCACGACCAAGCCGTTCGGCCAGGGGACCGGCCTGGGGCTCGCAACCGTGTACGGCGTGGTCGAGCAGAGCGGCGGGCACATCGAGGTCGAATCGCAGCCGGGCGCGGGCAGCCGTTTTCGTGTGTTCCTGCCGCTGACCATCGAGGCGTTGCCGGTCGAGGAGATCTCGGGGCCGACGCTGGTCCGGAGCGTGCACGGCACGATCCTGCTCGCCGAGGACGACCCCGACGTCCGCATCGTCATCGAGCGTGTGCTGCTCGGCGCGGGGCACGATGTGCTCGGGAGCGGTGGCGGGCTCGAGGCGCTGGCGCGCTCGCGCGCGCACGAGGGACCGATTCACCTGCTGGTGAGCGACGTGGTGATGCCGGATCTCGGTGGCGCCGAGCTGGCGAAGCAACTGCTGGCCGAGCGCCCAGGCTTGCGCGTCCTGTTCGTGTCGGGCTACGTGCCCGAGGAAAATTTGTTACCGCCCGAGCCGGGGCAGATCGTCGAGTACCTCGCCAAGCCGGTGACCTCCGAGCGCCTGCAACGCAAGGTCGCCGCCTTGCTGGCGCCCGTGCTCGGGGCGGCGCCGGGCGCTGGTGCCGTGATGGCGGGCGGTTCCAGCATCACCGGCCGCGGAACCCCCAAGCGGGTCTAGCGTCGGCCTAACTTGCGACGATGACGGCTCCCATGATCACGCTCTACGGCGGGCCGAGCGCGGCGTCTACGGTCGTTCATTGGTTGCTCATCGAGCTCGACCTGCCACACGAGCTGCACTTGTTCGATGTCGATCGAGGCGAGCACAGGACGCCCGAATACTTGAAGCTCAACCCCTCGGGCAGGGTCCCGACGCTGCTGCTCGACGGGCAGGTGCTGACCGAGGCGGCGGCGATCGCCATGCACCTCGGCGATCGGCACCCGGAGCGCGGGCTGGCGCCAGAGCCGGGGACGCCGGAGCGCGCGTCGTACTACCAGTGGATGTTCTTCATGGCGAACACCGTACAGCCCGCGTACCGCGCGTGGTTCTATCCGACGGAGCCCGCGGGCGCGGAGAACGTCGAGGCGACGAAGCGTCAGGCGCGCGCGCACCTGGAGGCGGCCTGGGCACAGGTCGCCGCCCATCTGGACCGGACTGGCGGACCTCATCTGCTGGGCGCGCGCCTCTCGGTCGTCGATTTCCTGACCACGGTCTTGATGCGCTGGTCGCGCAACATGCCTCGGCCCGTCGACACCTGGCCCGCGCTGGCCGCGTACGCGCGCCGCATGAAGTCGCTTCCCTCGTTCAAGGAGGTGTCTGCGCGCGAGGGGCTCACCGACTGGACGTGAGCGGGGGCGCCGCGCCGCCGCGCTGGCGATCCGCCGGGATGGTGTATGTTCGTCGCGTAGATGAGCGATCCGGTTCCTTTGATCATCGTCACCGGCTTCCTGGGCGCGGGGAAGACCACCATGCTCAACCGCGTGCTCGGCGCGCCGCACGGCCGCCGCATCGGCGTGATCGTCAATGAGCTCGGCCGCATCGACATCGACACCCGCCTCATCAAATCCCGCTCGGGGGACGTCATGGAGCTGGTCGGCGGCTGCGTCTGTCACGAGGTGCGCGTGCAATCGGAGCTGTGGGCCGCCGTCGCCGAGGTCGTGAAGCGATCGGCGCCCGAGGTGATGATCCTCGAGACCACGGGCATCGCAGAGCCCTGGTCGATCCTCGACGGGCTCGATGCGCTTCCGCGGCGCACGGCGCCGGTCACCGCGGGCGCGGTCGTCTGCGTTGTCGACGCCGAGTCGGGCGTCAAGCAGATCGAGCGCCATGAAGAGGCGCGCGCGCAGGTCGAGGCCGCGGATCGAATTCTACTCTCGAAGCTGGATCTCGCGACGCCCGCGCAGATCGTCGCGATTCATCGCCTGCTCGCGCAGCGCAACGCCGACGCCGAGCGCGCCGGCTTCCCCGAGGGCGCCGAAGGCACAGCGGCGCTGGTGCCGTGGCTGCTCGATCTCGGCGGCCGCGCCAGCCCGTCGCGCGCGCGCGCGTCGCACGCGGCCGATCACGGCGAGGAGGGCGAACCGCACCGCCCGCATGCGCACAGCCAGTTGATCGCCGCGGTCTTCGCCGACGAGGCGCCGTTGCTGGCCGAGCCGCTGTTGCAGGTATGCGAACGGCTCGGGCCCGCGCTGGTGCGCGCGAAAGGCTTCGTTCACCTGGCCGGCGAACCGCGCCGCGGTTTCCTCGAGCACGCCGGCGCGCACACCACGCTGAAATACGCCGAGCCCTGGGGCGCCGACCGCCCGCGCACCGAGCTGGTCCTGATCGGCGAGGGCTTCGACGAAACGACGATCCGCCGTCAGATCTGGGCGTGTCGAGCGCCGCAGAACTGATGGCGACTGGGTCACCCGCGGCTGCGATACAGCGCCACCAGCGCCGCGCCGATCGCTTGTGACAGCTCGCCGAGCGTCGACGGCAGGATCGTGATCCGCTCGCGCTGGACCGGCCACAAGTGCGGCTTCGCCGTATCGCGCACGATGCGCAAATAGCGTTCGCGGAACGCTTCGCTGGTGCTCTCCGGATCCATCAGGCCGCCGCCGATCACCACGTACAGCGGATCCAGCGCCAGGCACAGGTTGGCGATGTGCACGCCCAGCGCGCGCGCCTGCAGATCGAACAGCTCCAGCGCCAGCGCGTCGCCCTGCTGCGCGAGGCCGCGCAGGCTCAGCGCCTTCTCGCGCGGCGTCTTCGTCGACGAGGCCAGCGGATGGTCGGGGAGCGACGCCAGCCGGTCGGCCAGCAGGTAGGGCAGGCCGGCGAGCGTGGTGTAAAGCTCGACGCAGCCCCAGGTCCGCCCGCAGCCGCACGGGTAGGGCTTGGCGCCGATCAACTGGAGCGGCGCGGCCATGTGCGCGGTCTCCATGCCGGCGAGCGTGTCGCCTTGAAGGGGCAATCCCGTCGCGTCGATGTACGCCGAGCCGAGCCCCGAGCCGGGCGCGAGCATGAGCACGCCCGCCGAGGTGGCCCCGCGCACGCGCTGCGCCTCGCCGACGCCGCCGAACGCGCCGTCGTTGCCGACGACCAGCGGCACCGCGCGCCCCGCCTTGTACGCCAGCGCCTGGCTGTACGCGCTGTAGAAATCCCAGCCGTCGAACGATCTCGGTAAATTCGCCGAGTGCGCGAGCACGCCGTAGCGCTCATAGGGACCGGGGATCGCCAGGCCCACGCTGCTCACCTGATCCCACTGCAGATCGTTTTCGGCCAGGAAGCCGCTGACCGCGGCGACCCAGCCGGTGACCACCGCGTTCGGGCCGTCCTGCGAGCTGGTTGGATGCTGGTGCAACTTCGTGGAGATGGTCGTCCCGTCGGCCCAGACACCGCCCACCTTGGACATCGTGGCGCCGCAGTCGGTTCCGATGAAAACCTGGTTGGTGCTCATGGGGTCGCAGTCTAGGACGGATTCGTTTCCGACGGGAAGCGCCTCTCGCGCTAAAGTAACCGCCCATGGCGACCCCTCCGGCGAACCCTTCCCCGGCGTCTCCGGCGACGTCGGCCGTCTCCGCAGCCTCCGCGCCGCCCGGTCCCGCGGCGCGCGTCGAGGCGCTGCGCGCGCGCGGCGTCCGCATGCTCGACCCGGCGCAGGTGTTCGTCGACGAGGATGTGGATCCGGCGCGCGTCGACGCGTCGGCCACGCTGTACCCGGGCACGCGGCTGCACGGGCGGCGCACGTTCCTGAGCGCCGGCGCCGCCGTCGGCGTCGAGGGGCCGGCGACGCTGGTCGATTGCGTGCTCGGCGAGGGCGCATCGATCGCCAGCGGCTACGCCAAGGGCGCCGTGCTGCTGCGCGCGGCCAAGCTGGGCGCCAACGCGCACGTGCGCGAGGGTACGATCCTGGAAGAAGAGGCGTCGACCGCGCACGCCGTCGGCTTGAAGCAGACCATCCTGCTCAGCTTCGTGACGCTGGGCAGCCTGATCAATTTCTGTGATCTGCTGATGGCGGGCGGCACGTCGCGCGAGGACCACTCCGAGGTCGGCAGCGGCTTCATTCATTTCAACTTCACGCCCTGGGGAAAGTCGGGCGACAAGGCGACGCCGTCGCTGATCGGCGACGTCACCGCCGGCGTGTTCTTGCGCCAGCGGCGGATCTTCCTCGGTGGACAGGCCGGTCTGGTCGGCCCGCGCGCCGTCGGCTACGGCAGCATGACCGGCGCTGGCCAGGTCGTGCGACGCGACGTCGGCGCCGGGCAGCTGTCGATCCAGGTCGCGCGCGCCGTCGAGGAGCCGCTCGAGCGGCCCATGTCGATGAACGCGCGCATCGCCCCGGTCGTCGAGAAGAACGTCGCGTACATCGCGCAGCTGCGCGCGCTGGAGGCGTTCTACGTCGAGGCGCGCCTCGGCCGCGCGCGCCACGCCGGCCGCGCCGATCTCGTCGCCGTCTACGAGGAAGCGATCGCCAACATCGGCCTCTGCGTCGCGGAGCGCGTCACGCGCCTGAAGTCATTCCTCAAGGAACACGGCGGCCCGGCGTTGCCCGACCTCGGAGCGCCGGTGATCACCGCGTGTCCGTTGCCGCTCGCCGTCGCGCCCGGAGACGCCGACCACGTGAAGTGGATCAGGAGTTTGTCGCCCGCCGACGTCGAGCGCGGTCAGGCCTGGCTCGAGTCGGTCGCCAAGGACGTCGGCGCGCGTTTGCGCGGTGGTGCTGCATAGCGCTCGGAAACGGCAAGCAAAGGAGGGCGATGAGATGAAGGTGGCGTTCTGGTCGTTGATGGCGCTGCTCGGGGCCTGTTCCAGCACCTCGGGAGACAACTCCGGTCCGGCCGCGTGCGCCGCCGCGGGTGGCCAGTGCTTGATCGGGGGAAACACCTGCCCCAATCGCGGACCGCAGGACTGCAATCCCGACAGGAATCCGGGCGGGGCCTTTTGCTGTCTGCCCTGTCCCGCCGGCACGAAGGCGAACGACGCCGGCACGGAGTGCCAGTGAGCTGATTTCGCGCCGTCCGGATTGGCCGTTGCTTGGTCCCCTGGTCTATAACTATCGCAAATGCCGGAAGAGAGTCTCGAGACGGGTGAGCTCAAGGAGACCCTGGACCAAGGCGTCGAGCGCGCGCACGGCGGGCACGAACGAGGCGGGCACGCCGAGCAAGGCGAAGATGGTGGCTCGCGCTGGACGAGCTACCTCTCGCTGCAGACGGCGATCATCGCCGTCTTCGCCGCCGTGGCGTCGCTGGAGTCGGGGGGCAACTCGAACGACGCGATCCTCGCCAAGAACGAGGCGATCCTTTACCAGTCGCAGTCGTCGGACCAGTGGGCGTACTACCAGGCCAAGGGCGTGAAAGAATCGCTCGCCGCCAATCAGGCGCTGCTCGTCGGCGCCACGAATACGGCGCTGGCCGCGAAGTTCGATAACGAGGCGGCACGCTACAAGGCCGAGCAGAACGAGATCCAGGCGAAGGCGCGCGAGCTGGAAGCCAGGGTCAAGGAGAACAACGAGCGCGCGGAGACGCTGCTCGAGCACCACCACCGCTTCGCCATCGCGGTCACGTTGTTCCAGATCGCGATCGCGCTATCGGCGATCGCGGCGCTGACCAAGCGCAAGGCGCTGTGGACCGTGGGCCTGGCCGCCAGCGTCGCGGGGCTGGTGTTGTTCCTGCGTGGGTTCTCGGGGCTGCCCTGAGCGCGCGCGCTGCGCAGACTCGATGTCCGCCGGTCACGCCGCGGTCGTCTGCGCGCCGTGGGCGTGGCCTCGCCGTCTCGCGTAGGCGTCCAGGTACAGGAGCTCGTACTGGCGGGCGGCCCGGTCCCAGCTGAAATCTTGCGCCATGGCGCGCTTGCGCATGGCCTCGATGTGGTCGGGGCGGTCGTACCAGGTCGAGGTCGCCCAGCCGACGGTGTCGGCCAGGCTGTCGGGGCGCAGGTCGTGGAAGACGAACCCGGTGCCGCCTCCGGTCGTCTCGTCGTAGTTGGCGACGGTGTCGACCAGGCCGCCGGTGGCGCGCACGACGGGCAGCGTGCCGTAGCGCAAGCTGTACATCTGGTTGAGGCCGCAGGGTTCGAAGCGTGACGGCATCATGAAGAAGTCGCCGCCGGCCTCGATGCGGTGGGCGCGGCCGTTGTCGAACCCGATCCAGGCGCGAAAACGATCGCCCCGTTCGTGCTGTGCGCGCGTGAAGAACTCCTCGGCGTCGGGATCGCCGGCGCCGAGCAGGATCACCTGCACATCCCAGCGCAGGATGCGCTCCAGCGCGTGCGCGAGCACGTCGACGCCCTTTTGCGTGGTGAGACGCCCGACCAGCCCGAACACAGGGACGTCGGGGCGCACCGGCAGGCCGGCCTCCTTTTGCAGCGCCGCCTTGCACCTGGCCTTGCCGCCCAGGTGGCGCGCGTCGTAGCGCGCGGGGATGTAGGGATCGCTCCAGGGGTTCCACTCCTCCGTGTCGATGCCGTTCAAGATGCCGCGCAGGTCGAGGTTTCGCGACGAGAGCACGCCGTCCAGCCCGCACCCGTACGCGCCGGTCTGGATCTCACGCGCGTAGGTCGGGCTGACCGTGCTCAGCAGCGTGCTGTGGTACAGAGCGGCCTTGGTGAGATTCAGGGCGCCGAAATGTTCGAACTCACCGGGGTTGTAGTGCTCGCGGCCAAGCCCGGTGATGAACAGCGCGCCGGATTCGAGCACGCCCTGGTACGCGAGGTTGTGAATCGAGTAGACGCTGGCGCTGCCATGCAGCGGCTGCGCCCACTCGAACGTGTTCAAGTAAACCGGCACGAGCGCGGTTTGCCAATCGTTGCAATGAACGACGTCGGGGATGAAGCCGAGCGCCTTGCAGATCTCGAGCGCGCCGCGCGACAGGAACGTGAAGCGCTCGAGATTGTCGGAGTAACCCTGGCTCGCCGGGCCGTAAAGAAACGGCCGGTCGAAGTAGCGGTTGTACTCCAGGCAATAGACCGGGACTTCGCTCCGCGGCAGCTTGCCGACGCGCACGCGCGCCGACGCCGAGCCCCACCACATCGGCACGACCAGCGAGCCGTCGAGCACCTCGAGCTCGGCCCAGGGCATGCCGGCGTAGAGCGGCATGACGATGCGCACGTCGACGCCCAGGCGCCGCAGCGCCACCGGCAACGCCCCCGCGACGTCGGCGAGCCCGCCGGTCTTGGCGAATGGAGCGCACTCCGATGCGACGAAGAGGACCTTGAGCGGCACTGCCATCCGTGGGTGGGGTCTAGCTCGCGTAGATCCGGTAATCGAGATGGGGGAAGAGATTGTTGCGCGACTCGAGATCGATCAGAAACGGCTCGCTCACGCGCGCCGCATTCAGGTCGTCGTAGAGCTTCGTGAATTGCAGGATGTGCTCGTTGACGCGGCGGGTGGCATACGGCACCGTGGTGCCGGTCTTCATGATGAAGGTCCAGTCGCTGCTCTGGGCCAGCATGAGCTCGCGCGCCGCCTGATTGAGCGCGCGCTTGGTCAGCGGATCGGCGGCTGGGTGGCGCCGCGCCAGCTCGACCATCCGCTCGGCGGCGATGTGCAGGTGGCGATAGGTCCAGCCGTTGGTCTCGTTGAGCCAGTGCTCGTTGTAGCCCTTGAAACCCCACGACGACGCGCACGGCGTGGCCACCTGGTTCGTCGAGTGGCGGTTCAGGTAGTCGCCCGGCGTCAGCGTCTCGATGTCGTTCTGGTCGTAGTGCAGCTGGCGGAACAGATCGCCGAGGAAGATCGGCCCCTCGTACCACCAGTGGCCGTAGAGCTCGGCATCGTACGGGCTGATGATCATCGGCGGGCGGTCCATGTTCGCGCGCAACCCGCGCACCTGGCGGATGCGGTTTTCGCGGAAGTGGGTCGCGTGCAGGCCGGCCTTGCCGCGCGCGACGTCGGGGTCGTAGACCCACTTGTCGTGCAGCTGGTCGTGCGTGATCGCGTGGTACTTGATGCCGGTGTAGATGCGGTGACCCTCGGGATGCACGTACGGCCCGATGTAGTCCATCGGCAGGTCGAACCCGATGTCGCGATAGAAGTCGCGGTAGTTCTTGTCGCCCGGGTAGCCTTCCTTGCTGCTCCACACCTGCTGCGACGACTCCATGTCGCGCCCGAACGCCGCCACGCCGCTGGTGCAGTAGATCGGAGCGTAGGCGCCGTAGAGCGGGCGGCGATCGGCGAACAGCACGCCGTGCGTGTCGACGAAGAAGTAGCGCACCGCTGCCTCGCGCAGCAGCTCGTCGACGCCGGGCACATAGCCGCACTCGCCCAGCCACATGCCGAGCGGCCGGTGGCCGAAGTTCTTTTCGTAGAGATCGGCGGCGACGTGGACCTGGGCGCGGATGTTGGCCCAGTTGCGATCCATCAGCGGAAAGAACGCGTGGGTCGCCGTCGACGTGATGACCTCGACGCGCCCGGCGTCCTGCAACAGCCGGAACGCCCACACCAGGTCGCCATCGTGGCAGCGCCAGGTGTGGCGCAGCGACAGGAAGCGATCGTGGTACATCTGCGCCAGGCGCTGGTATTGCGGCTCGGGCCGCGTGCGCTCGATCTCCTTGCCCGCGAGCTCGATCAGCCGGTCGAGGTAGCGCGCATAGCGCTCCTTGAGGAGATCGTCGGTGAGCATGGTGATGAGCGGCGCCGACAGCGAGACCGTGCAGCGATAGGGGACGTTGTCGGAGACCAGCCCCTCGAACATCTGCAAGAGCGGCAGGTATGTGCCGGTGATCGCTTCGTAGAGCCACTGCTCTTCCATCACCGTCGGATCTTCCGGGTGACGGACGAAGGGGAGGTGAGCGTGCAGAACCAGGGAGAAGTAGCCGGTGGCCATGAGATGCCTCGCGCTTAGCGTTTCACCGGGTAGGCCGGCGGTTGAGAAACCGCGTCGTCGCCCAGCGACGCCGGATAGCTGTCTGATGGCGGCTCGACGATGCCGGCGCCCAACCGTTCGCTGGCGCCGGCGAAGAGCCGCTCACTCGCGCCGCGCATGAGCATCTCGCTGGCGCCTGCGTAGATGCGCTCGCTGGCGCCTGCGTGGATGCGCTCGCTGGCGCCTGCGAAGAGCCACTCGCTCGCGCCGCGCATGAGGCGCTCACTCGCGCCCCGCATCATCCACTCGCTGGCGCCGGAGTAGCGCGTCTCGCTGGCGCCGCCGAGGCGCAGCTCGCTCGCGCCCACCAGGAACAGCTCGGACGCGCCGCCGAGCCGCAGCTCGCTGGCGCCCATCCACATCCGTTCGCTCCCGCCTTGGGCGACCCACTCCGAGCTGCCGGGCGTGAGCGGCCCCCAGACCGTCTCGGCGCGCTCGACGCCGAGGGTGGTGGCCCAGCTGCGCCGGATCTCCCAGGTCGCGAGCACGCGCCGCTCTGCGTGCGCGCCGATGCCGCGAATCACGACCTGCCAGGGTCCGTAGACGATCTGCACCTGACCGTGCTCCGAGCGCACGGTCATCGTTCCCTCATTCCATTCTTCGATGTAGGCGGGAGATTGGACGGCGTACGTGAACGGTCCGGCTTCCCAGGCGCTGCGGAGCAGCGGGCCGATCCATTCCGCCTGCGTGCGCTCGCCAGTCCAGGTCTGCGTGACCCCGCCGCCCATCGCCTCGCGCCACTCCCAGCGGCGCTCGAAGACGTGCGGGCCCACGGGCGCACCCGGTCCGACGACGCCGCCGCCGCCGCCGTTGACCCACTCCGGGACACCATGAAGCCCGCGCTGGCTCGCGGTGCCGCCACCGAACGTGCCGCCGCCGCCGCCGCCGCCCGGGCCAGGAGGGGCGCCGGGCACGGGCTGGCCCGCGTTCCCGGTCGACAAGTCCACGGTGAGCCACTCGACGTGATTCGATCCGGCGGGCTCGCGGCGCGGGAACTCGACGCGGCTCGAGCGGCCGATCTTCACGAAGTAGCCTTCGGCTGATTTCAGCCCCAGCTCCACGCACGCGACCGAAGTCGGCTTGCCGATGAAGAAGAACCACTGCCGGTCGCTGCGTTCGATCTTGTGATCGAAGTAGCCGTGCGCGTTGGTGCCGTCGAAGAGGCGCCCTGTGATGTCGTAGATGCGCAGGTTGAGCCAGGCCGCTTCGCCCGCCTGCCCCAGCCCGCGGCGCGCGGTATCGATCGCGGCGTCGGTGCACTCCCAGTAGGCGAACATCTTGTCGGGATCGACGACCATCGCAGTCACGCGGTTCTGGCCGTAGCTCCAGGGGATGTTGTGCGGGGTCGGCTCCTCCTGCGAGTCGGGCCCGAGGTCGAACTTCTCCGGGAACGGCGCCAGGCCGCTCTTGGTCGATCCGTCCGGCGGCGCGTCGTCGCCCGTTGGATCGCCGTCGCTCGCCCCATTGGAGTCATCGCGGGAGTCATCGCGCGAGTCATCGCGCTGCGAAGGCACGGGGTGTGATCGATCGAGAGCGCTCTGGATCCGCCCGGCGAGCAGCTCTTTGTTCAATTTCGCAACGCCGCTCAGCCCCAACCGGCGCGCGTATTCGATCAGCTGCTCGCGCGTGCACTTGCGCAGCGCCTCGAGCGAGACAGGGCCCGCGCTGGTCGCGCGCGGATCGACTCCCAGCAGCAGCAGGATTTCGTGCGCGACATCGACTAGGCTAGAGGTGATCTCTTCGGGCATGGCTCACAGGGCGGCAAGCTTACTCACTGTCAGGTTTCAGGGAGGCAAAAAAGCGACAGCGGAGGCGGAAATATTTGCAGCGTTGTCTCGATGCAATTCGGTGAATTGTCGGCTCCGTTTACAATTCGGACATGAGCGCGCAACAGAATTGGATCCAGGAAAAGGAATCCGTGTTCCTGTACACCGTCCTGGCGACGACCGAGAGTACACCCGAGCGGCGCGCTCTCTTCGCAAAGCTTGGACACGAGGCGGAATCTCAGGCCGCGATCTGGGAAGCGGAGCTGCGACGGGATGGCGCGCCCGCGCCGGTCTATGCGCCGAGCGCACGCGCGCGGCTGGTGGCGGTGCTGTTGCGCCGCCTCGGCCCTTCGCGGATGCGTGGCGTGCTCTCGGCCATGAAGGTGCGCGGCATGTCGATCTACGGGGCGTCCAGGCGCGACGATGCGGGCGCCGATCCGCTCGCAAAGCACGCGATGCCGACGTCGGTCGAGGACATCGGCCGCCGCCATCGCGGCTTCGGCGGCGCGCGCGGCGGCAACCTGCGCGCAGCGGTCTTCGGCGCCAACGACGGCCTGGTCTCGAACGCGAGCTTGATCCTCGGCGTCGCCGGCGCCACCGCCGATCGCCACGTCATCGGCGTCTCCGGGCTCGCCGGCTTGCTCGCTGGCGCGTTCTCGATGGCGGCGGGCGAGTACGTGTCGATGCGCTCGCAGCGCGAGATGTTCGAGCGGCAGATCTCGGCCGAGCGCGACGAGCTCCAGCGCTATCCGGCCGAGGAGGCCGCGGAGCTGGCGCTGATCTACGAGGCGCGCGGGCTGCCCAAGGAGCAAGCCGCGCACGTCGCGCAAAGCCTGATCGCAAACCCGCAGAACGCGCTCGACACGCTGGCGCGCGAGGAGCTGGGCCTCGACCCCGACGAGCTCGGCTCGCCGCTCGGCGCCGCGCTGTTCTCGTTCCTCTCGTTCGCGGGCGGCGCGCTCGTGCCGCTCTTGCCGTTCGCGCTCGGCGCCGGCGCGCGCGCGCTGGTGATCGCGGTCGCGCTCACCGGCGTGGCGCTGTTCGGCGTGGGCGCGACCATCAGCCTGTTCACCGGGCGCGGCGCCCTGCGCGGCGGCTTGCGCATGCTGCTGATCGGCGCGGCCGCGGGCGCGATCACGAATGTGATCGGCCGGCTGTTCGGCGTGAAGTGATCAGCGAACGTGCAGCCCGCACTCCTTGTTCTCGGGGTTTTCCCACCACCAGCGGCCGGCGCGCGGGTGCTCGCCGGGTGCGACCGCCCGCGTGCAGGGGGCGCAACCGATTGACGGGTAGCCACGGTCATGGAGCGGGTGGATCGGAACTTTGTGCGCGTCGGCGTACGCGCGCACCTCGACCGTCGACCAGCCGATGAGCGGGTTGAGCTTGGCCATGCCGCCGTAGCCCGGGTCGCGCTCGACCTCGTGCGCTTCGGTGCGCGTCACCGACTGTTCGCGCCGCAGGCCGGTGACCCACGCATCCAGCGTCACCAGCATGCGGCCGAGCGGCTCGACCTTGCGGATGCCGCAGCACTCGTGCCGGTTGTCGAGCGAATCGCGAAAGCTGTAGAGCCCCTTGGCCCGCAGCAGCCGCTCGACGGCGACGCGGTCGGGGAACTGCCACTCGATCGGGACGCCGTACTTCGCGATCACGCGCTCCGCGGTCAGATAGGTCTCTTCGGGCAGGCGCCCGGTGTCGAGCGCGAACACGCGCAGCGGCGCGCTCAGCTCCCTGGCGACTCGGTTCGCGATGTCAATGACCACACAGTCCTCGATCGAGAAGCTCGACGCGATTGCGAGCTTGGCGCCGAAGCGCTCGAGCCCCCAGCGCAGGATGTCTTCGGGCGCGGCGCCGCGCAGGCGCGCGCTCGCTTCCTCGATCGCACGGGCGTCGGCGCGGAGCTCGGTGTTGGTCTCGGTCATCATCGCGGCGGATGTTAGCGCGTTCTCCCCGGCGACGCCTGGCGTGCAGGTTCTTGCTGACTTGTGACCTTTCCGGTGAGCCGCAGCTTGGAGGCGTAGGAAGGAGCACAAACATGAAAAACAGCGAAGTGCGTCGGAGTCCGGTGTTGAAGAAAATGCTGAAAGCCGTGGGCTTGCTCGGCGTCGTGGGGATGGCTGGCGCGGTCGTGTTGATCGCGCCGCTCGCTGGCAGCGGCTGTAGCAGCGACGGCGGCGCCGGCGGGCACGGCGGCGTGGGCGGCGTGGCCGGCTTCGGCGGCGCCGGTGGCGTGGCGGGCGCGGGTGGCGTCGGCGGCGCGACCGACGCGGGCAGCGACGGGGTCGTGACCACGGCGTCGGCGGTCGACGTCACGATCATGAGCTTCATGTACATGCCGGATCAGTTCGCGGTCGCGCCGGGCGGCACCGTGACCGTGCACAACAACGACAGCGTTCCGCACTCATTGACCAGCGAGTCCGCGGCGGGCAATTACACTCTCGGTGCAGTGGCCGGCGTGACTTTCGATACGGGGATCATCCCGGCTGGCGCGAGCGCGAGCTTCACGATCCCGGCGACGGCGCCCTCTGGCACGATGATTCCGTTCTTCTGCAAGGTGCACACGAACACGATGCAGCAGGGGATGATCACCGTCCAGTGAGCCTCCCGTCCTGAAAGGCAAACAACGGCCGCCTCGGCGGCCGCCGGATCTCAACCGGCGGCGGCTGCGGCGGCATGTTGGCCGTACGTGCGCTGCGTGGAGGGCGAGACGCGCACGCAGTTGCGGCCCGCGGTCTTGCCCGCGTACATCGCGCGGTCGGCGCGATCGATCACGCTCTCGATGCTCTCGCCCGATTCCAGAACCGCCAGCCCGAACGACGCGGTCACCGGGATCGGATCGCCGCTGTGGTCGTTCACGGCCAGCCGCTGCACGGCCTCGCGATAGCGCTCGGCCGCGGTGAGGCCGGTGACGGCGTCGGCGCCGACCAGCGCGACCACGAACTCCTCGCCGCCCCAGCGCGCCACCAGGTCGACCCGCCGCGCCTGCTTCACGACCAGCCGTCCGATCGCCGCCAGCACCGAGTCGCCCGACGCGTGGCCGCGGTTGTCGTTGATCGCCTTGAAGTGATCCACGTCCATCAACATCAGCGCCAGCGGCGTGTCCAGGCGCATCGAGCGCTCGATCTCGATGTCGAGCGCGTTCAGGAACGCGCGCCGATTCATGAGGCCCGTGAGCGGATCGATCGTCGCCAGACGCTGTGCTTCCTCGACCAGCGTCGCCATCCGGATCGGGCCGCCCAGCTCGCGCGCGATGATCGACACGATCTGATCTTCCTGATCGCCCAGCGCCTGGCGCCCCGCGAATCCCATCTGCCCGATGCGCACGTCGGCGAAAGTCACCGGCAGCACCATGGGCGGTCGGCCTGTCGGATCGTCGTAGGCGTCGTCGTCCTCGACGATCACCGTGTGAATGTCCGGATTGAGCTTCAGCGCGCGGATCGCTTCCTCGCGCGCCTCGGCGACGCGCAACGGGTGCGCGTGCAATCCCAGGCGCGCCGGCGTTTCGGTGACCACAGCCATCCAGCGGTAGCTGGCGACCTGGCACACGAACTGGCTCAATAGATCGAACAGCCGATCGAACGCGCCACACAGGCTGAGGTTGCGCACCTCCGACGCGATCACCGACTCGAAGAGCGCATTGTCGAGATACGACGCGATACGATCGCGGATGTCTGTGTCGGCGTGGCCGAGGTCGGTGAAGAAGTCGTCGGACGATGGCGCATTGTTGACCGCGCGCGACAGCGTGCGCACGAGATCGCCCATGTGTCCCTTGACGACGTAGGCCGCGGCGCCGGCGCGCTCGGCCCAGAAGCGATTGCGCTGTCCGTCGGGGCCGCGCAACACGACCGGCACGTTCTCGGTCGCCGGTTCGGCGCGCAGCAAACGGCAGAGTTGCACGCCGGAGATGCCGGGCATCCACAGGTCGGCCACGACGGCCGTCGGTGGCGATGAGAGCGCGAGGTGCGCCCCTTCGGCAGGTCCGGGAGCCACCGTCACCGCATAGCCCTGCATCCTCAAACGCTCCGCGAGCATCTCCCGGCCGCTCTCGGAGGGCTCGATGAGAATGATCTGTCCCGCCGCTTTCACGCTGTCTTACATCGGCAAATGTGCTCTCGGAATTGAGGGAAGCGGGGCGAGCGGGCCGAGGGCGTGGGAATTCAGGGTATGTCGCGCCCTTGATTTCGTTCGAACGGGCGCCCGCGTCATCAGTTCGGCGATGCGGAGGCGATGCGGATGTGGTGCGAGGGATGTGTGGGTCTGGCGCACCGTACGTGACGGACTGCGCCGGACAGAGTCGAATTTGTAAAAAACCCGCGACGAAAATCGAGCGGCGCGATAAAGTAGTTGCTTGTGCGATAACGCGCGCAAGGCAGGGCTCCCATGAATCACCGAGCCGGCGGGAACCAGAACGGAAGAATGACCCGTTCGAGTCGCAGCGAGTCGAGCGATCTGGTCGCCATGAAAGCACTGGCTGCGGCGGCGCGTTCCGCGCCGGCCGCGCACGAGCGCGGGCCCGAGCTGTCGGGGATGATGGGGCGGCATTCCGTCGTCGGTGCGCGTGTCGACGACCGCGCGCCGCTCACGGCGGGGCTGTCGTGGATCTGGCTCTCGGCGGGATGCGCCACGGTGTTGCTTCCGGGCCTCTTGGGCGTCTGGCTGATCGCGCGCGCGCCGTCGGCGTCGTCGGCCGAGCGCACGCCGGTCGCGGTAGCCGTGCCCGCGCCGGCCGCCGCTGTCGCCGAGCCGGCGCCGCCGGTGCAGATCGAGCCGATGGCGCGACTGCCCGCGATGGTCCCCGAAGCCGAGCCACCCGCGCCTGCGGCGCGTGGCCCGATGCGCTACTACCGTCACCGCCGCTCGCGCGGCCTCTCGGCGGCGGCGGCCGCGGCCATGGCGGCGGCCAACGGCAACGCGCCCGCCGCGAACGCTGGCGCAGCGCCCGCGGGCGCGACGCCGGCGGCCAATGCCGCTGCTGACAACGCTCCCGCCGACAGCCCCGAGCCCGCTGCCGCGGACAACAAGGCCGCGCAGGCCGACACGCCGGCCGACAAACCGAAGAAGGCCGTCGAGGCTGCTGCCGAGGACCCGAGCAGCACGCCACCCAAGACGGTCAAGGAGCTGCGCTCGGCGCTCGCGCGTCTCCAGAACCGCGTCGTCGCCTGTCACCAGCGCTTCCAGGTGGATGGCGTCGCCGACGTGCGCGTCGCTGTCAACCCGAGCGGCACCGTCGAGTCGGCGTCGCTCGCGGGCGAGTTCGAAGGCACGCCGACCGGTGACTGTATCGTGCGCCTGGTCTCGGCGGCGTCGTTCCCGTCGTTCGACGGAACCGAGTCGGTCCGGGTATCGCATTCGTTCTCGCTCGAGTAGCGGCCGCTTAACGCCTTGCGCTTTTCCTGGGGAGAGCTCAGATCCCGGGAACGCCTTCGAGGCTTCACGTTCCAGCGCAAAGGAGAACGCCATGGTCAAGGTCGGTCTATTCGTTCGTCTTCACGCCAAGCCGGGTAAGGAAAACGAGCTCGCGAGCTTGCTCGCGGGCGGTCTGTCGGTGGTTCAGGAAGAGGCCGCGACGCCGCTCTGGTTCGCGGTTCGCTTCGATTCGTCGACGTTCGCGATCTTCGACGCGTTCAACGACGAGAAGGGGCGCCAGGCGCACCTCGCGGGACGGCTCGCCGCCGCGCTGATGGCCAAGGCGCCCGAGCTGCTGGCGAAGCCGCCAGTGATCGAGCAAGTCGACGTGATGGCGTCGAAGGTCCAGCCGTAAGGGACGTCAGCGCACGATGTGAATGTTGAACATCGGCGACTTCAGCGCGCCGAACATCCGCACCCAGAAGATCACGTACATCTCCTGGCCGCGCGCCGCGCTGAGGTCGCCGAGATCGACGACGTTCTTCCAGCCGAAGCTGCCGCGCAGCAGCTCGCTGACCTTGGCCTTGGCCGCGTGGTCGTTGCCGCACATGAAGACGTCGTGCTCGCCCGCGAGCAGCGACGGGTTGACCATCAGCGGCGCGGTCAGCGTGTTCAGCGCCTTGACGACCTTCAGATCCGGAAACGCGCGCTGGAGTTGCTCGCCGAGAGAGTCGGTGTTGCAGACCGACAGCGTGGGCGGCCGTCCGTCGAGCGGATTCGACACGTCGATCAGCACCTTGCTGCCGAGGTTCGCCGCGCCCGCGGCCTGCAACGCGGCCAGCGATGCGCCGCCCGAAGTGCAGTTGAACAGCAGCTCGCCGAACGCCGCCGCGTCGGCGAACGTTCCCTCGGACGCGCGTGCACCGGCCGCTTTCGTCCAGGCGACGGCCTTTTCATTGCCGGCGGTGCGCGAGCCCATCCGCACGTCGTGACCGACCTCCACCAGCTTCGTCGCGATCGCGCTTCCGACCATGCCGGTGCCGAAGACTCCAATTTTCATTCGTCGACCTCCGGCGGGGAGTCTAGCTGCGAAAGCTGCACAGGGACGTGCGGTTTTTGCAGCGTCGACGGCGCCCGCGCGCGTCGAGCTGACAGCGAGGCACGTCGCGCGGCGCGCGCCGGTCAAGACGGCACGGGCGTGAGCGCCGCGGTGCCTGCCGTCACGCGCCACCGTCGCTACGCGCGCTGATCTGCCGTCGTCGCGGCGATCGGGCGCGCTGGCATCCCGAGTGCAATCGCATGGGTCGAACGTAAAGGAGGTTCCCGATGTACGATCTGCATGTCTCTCCCGCCGAGCTCTCCACGCCGTCCGACGCGAGCACGCGCAGCGCCGGCGTGGCGCCAGACCTTGGACGCGCGCCGCTGCGAATCCTGGTTGCCGAGGACAACAGCACGCTGCGCCGCTTGCTGGCGCTGGTCCTGCGGCGCGACGGTCACGAGGTCGTCGAGGCGTGCGACGCCGGCGAGTTGCTGGAAGTGCTGGCGTCGTCGTTGATTGAAGCTGGCCGCGCGCCGATCGATCTGGTGATCTGCGAGCACGCGCTGCCGGGCATCGCCGGCCTGTCGGTGCTGGCAGGCCTGCGCAGCCGCGATCGCAAGACGCCGTTCATCCTGATGACCGCCAACGAAGACGTGCAGCGCCGCGCGCGCCGGCTTCGCGCCGTCGTCCTCGATCACCCGTTCAACGTCGCAGCGATCCGAGCGGCGATCCGACAGTCGACCGACCTCGCGCGAATCGCCAACGACTGATCGCGGTCACGGCGCGACGGCCAGGCGCGTCTTGCCGTCGCCGCCGCCGCCGGTCATGCCGGCGAAGAAGTCGTTGCCCTTGTCGTCGACGACGATGAAGGCGGGAAAATCGACGACGTCGATCTTCCAGACCGCCTCCATGCCCAGCTCGGGGTACTCGAGCACGTCGACCTTCTTGATGCAGTCCTTCGCCAGTCGCGCCGCCGGACCGCCGATCGACCCGAGGTAGAAGCCTCCGTGCTTCTTGCAGGCGGCGGTGACCGCCGCGGATCGATTCCCTTTGGCGAGCATGACCATGCTGCCGCCGTGTGACTGAAAGAGATCGACGTACGCGTCCATGCGCCCCGCCGTCGTCGGGCCGAACGACCCGGATGCGTAGCCCGCGGGCGTCTTCGCCGGGCCGGCGTAGTAGACCATGAAGTCGCGCAGGTACTGCGGCATTCCCTCGCCGCGGTCGAGGCGCTCTTTGATCTTCGCGTGCGCGATGTCGCGCGCGACGACCAGCGGCCCCGACAGCGCGAGGCGCGTGCGGATCGGATAAGACGACAGCTTCGCGCGGATCTCGGCCATCGGCCGGTTGAGATCGATCTGCACGACCTCGCCCTCGAGCTGCGTGTGCGTGGTGTCGGGCAGGTACTTCGCCGGATCGGTCTCGAGCTGCTCGACGAAGATCCCGTCGCGCGTGATCTTGCCCAGCGCCTGGCGATCCGCGGAGCACGACACGGCGATGCCGACGGGGCACGAGGCGCCGTGGCGCGGCAGCCGCACGACGCGCACGTCGTGGCAGAAGTACTTGCCGCCGAACTGCGCGCCGATGCCGGTCTTCTGCGCCAGCGCCAGCACCTGCGCCTCGAGCGCTCGGTCGCGGATGCCGCGCCCGAGCTTGTTGCCCTCCGCCGGCAGATCGTCGAGGTACCGCGCCGACGCGAGCTTGGCGACCTTGAGCGTGTACTCCGCCGACGTCCCGCCGATCACGATCGCCAGGTGGTAGGGCGGACAGGCCGCCGTACCCAGCGTACGGATCTTCGCGTCGATGAACGACATCAGGCTCTCCGGGTTCAGGAGCGCCTTCGTCTCCTGATAGAGATAGCTCTTGTTGGCCGAGCCGCCGCCCTTGGCCATGAACAGAAAATCGTAGGAGTCACCGTCGGTGGCATAGATCTCGATCTGCGCCGGCAGGTTGGTGCCGGTGTTGACCTCCTTGTAAGTGTCGATCGGCGCCAGCTGCGAGTAGCGCAGGTTCGCCGTCGTGTAGGTGTCGAACACGCCGCGCGCGATCGCCGCCTCGTCGCCGCCGCCGGTGAAGACCAGCTGTCCTTTCTTGCCCATCACGATCGCGGTGCCGGTGTCCTGACACGACGGCAGCACGCGGCCGGCCGCGATGTTGGCGTTCTTGAGCAGCTCGAGCGCCACGAAACGATCGTTGGGCGTCGCCTCGGGATCGTCGAGGATGCGCGCCAGCTGCGCCAGGTGCCCCGGCCGCAAGAGGTGCGCGATGTCGACCATCGCCTCGCGCGTCAGCAGCGTCAGCGCCTCGGGCGCCACCTTCAAGAATGTCCGGCCCGCCGCTTCGAAGGTCGACACCCCCTCGGTGGTGAGCAGGCGATAGGGCGTGTCGTCGTGGTGGCCGGCGGGGAGCAGCTCTTGGTACTGGAATGCGCTCATGGGCGGCAATATACCGCTCGGCACCCGTTGTGGACGACAGTCAGGTCCAGAGATCCCAGCGGCCCGTCACGCAGGCGACCAGCACCAGCGCGGCGTTGGTGACGGCATGCGCGACGACGGCGTCGCCGAGCACGCCGCGCCGGCGGTAGATGACTCCGTACGCCAGCCCTGCGACGATGCCGGCGACCGGCCGGTGGTGCAGGAGCCCGAACGCGACCGATGAGATCACGAGGCCACGCCAGGGCAGCGTGGCCGCGTCGACTCGATCGAAGGCCGCCGCGCAGATGCGGCGCGCCAGGAAGCCGCGAAAGGCGAGCTCTTCCACGATCGGCACGAGCACGATCGCCGACGTCGCGCGCGCGATCGCCACCGGCATCGGCGGCGCGCTCGCCAACCCGGCTGCGGCCGTCGAAGCCGGCCACCATCGCTCGAACGCCAGCCAGATCGCCGCGACGCCGACGCCGCCCAGCCATGCGACCGGCGACGCGGTCCAATCGCGCACGAGCGCGCGATAGCGGCGGTTCAGCAGCACGAGCGCGACGAGGCCTGCCGCGGGCCGCAGCGCGAACAGCGGCTCGCTGTCCCCGCCGGAAAATGCGCGCGAGATCAGCCCCGCGCCCGTCATCACCAGAAACGGCACCAGGTAGGCGGCGACGGTGCCGTCGCTCACGTCGCCGTCGCTGTCACTGGTGCTGCCGTCGGCGGCGCGGGCCGCCTCGCGGTCGCGCGCGAAGAAGTGCATGCGCAGGCCGAAGGCGACGATGCCCAGGGCGACGGCGCAGAACAGGATCGATCCCGCGTACGAGTGGAAGCCGCCCTCGGCGAGCTCGGGCGACACGTACGCACCGAGCAAGACCAGGCAGACCAAACGGCCGATGTTGGCGATGAACGGCAGGAGTGTCGCCGGCACCAGCAGGAGCAACGCCGCCGGAAATCGCAGCCGCGCGCGAAACAGCCACAGCGCCGCGAGCACGAACGCCCACGTGAGCCCCACGCCCTCGTATCCCGAGCACTGCGGCGCGATCTCGACGACGAACTTCTGCGCGCCCAGCTCCAGCGTCGCCGGATCCGCGACCGCCGTGGGCGACAGCAGGGCCAGCACGAAGCTCGCCGACGCGAAGGTCGCCTGACGCAGGGGCATCCAGAGTCCCTGCGCCAGCCGCCCGATCAGAAACGCGACCAGGCCCAGCGCCGCGGCGCCGGCGATCAGGCCCGCGCGCGCGCCCACCTGGCGCGCGATCACCGACGGCGGCACCAGCGCCATGAGCCAGCTCCCGACGGTGAGCGCGACGGCGCCCAGCCACGTCGCCACCATCGCGCCCGGATGGCTCATCGCGACCGGGCTCCCGCCGAAGAGCACGCGGCTCACGGCGACGAGCGCGCCGAAGCTCGCGACGTGCAGGAGAAAGCAGGGGACGTAACGGCGCGGAGAATCCACGACCGTGATCTCCGGCGCGCGCGTGCGCGGCGTTCCGCGCGCCCAGACCAGGAGCACGGCGGCGGCCAGGAGCGCGGCGGCGGCCGGCATCGCGGCGCCCGCGAGATGAAGCAGCGGCGTCCACCACCCGTGCGGAAGGGCGGCGAACGAATCGCTGTCGAAGGCAATGCCCAGCCCCAGCCCCTCCGTGAGAAGGAGCACGATGAGTCCGAGCCAGCGCGCGCGATGGCTGGCAGGATGCCCAGGACCATGGCTCGCGCGGGGGACGCGAGCCACGGTACCAGGCGCACCGCGTGGGGCGGACGTTTGGACGTCCGAGCCGGACTTAGTCTGTGACTCGGTCAGCGACTCGGCGCCAACCGAAGGGATCAGATGCTCTCAGCCTTGCGACGCCGCTTGATACGCGCGCCGAGCAGGAAAGCGCCACCGGCGAGCAACGTCGCCGCGGAGCCCAGGCCCGCCGGATCGATCTCCGGCACGCCATGCCCGTGATGTGAAGGCGGTGGTGGTGGCGGTGGGAATCGATGATTCGCGAACGCCGGTGCAGCACCCAAAGACATCGTGGCGGCCAGCAGCAGAACTCTCCATCCCGACATGTGTTCCTCCTTACGGTCCGTACAGGATAGATGTGTGTGATCCCCACGTCAACCGAGTTTCGCGACATCCGGAGAAATGACGACGCGGGCGGTTGCGCCTCTGCATCAGTCACGCGAACGTGCGCATCGGCGCCCCGAAGGCAATTGGGCACACGCGATCTGCGCGTTTAAATTGTTTCGGCCCCCCCACTGTTTCGCGTATCGTGCGCCCGTTCGGGGACTGGGCGTCGTGCGTGCCCGGTCCCCGAGGTGACTCTCAGTGGGAGGTTTGGCGATGATCGAGTGGGCTCGCAGTCACGGTGTCGTTCACGTTGCCATGGGACTTCTGTCGGTGGTTTGCGTCGGTGTTGGCGCGTGCGCGCCCGACGAAAAAATGGAATTGTCACCAACGCGCTCGGCGCTCACGGCCGGCGCAACGTCAGGCTCGTATCTGGTTTCGTTCGTGGCGGGCGGCGTCCCCGACAACGCCGCCGCGCTGGTCGCCGCGGCCGGCGGGACGATCGCCGCGCGCTACCTGACCGCGGGCGCGGTGCTGGCGCGTTCGAGCGACGCGGGGTTCGCGGCGCGACTGCGCGCCACCGCCGGGATCCAGGCGGTCGGAGCCGCGCGGGCGGTGCACAGTCGGATCGCGCCGGTCTTGGCACCGGTGTTCGCGGCGCGGTCCCCGAAGCCGCGGCCGGGCGCGGGTGGCGATCCCTTGTCGTCTCTGCAGTGGGACATGGACCAGATCCGCGCGCCGGCAGCGCACGCGATCTCGCTCGGCAGCCGGCGGGTGCTGGTCGGCGTGCTCGATTCGGGGATCGACGCCAGCCATCCGGATCTCGCCACGCAGGTCGACGCGTCGGTCAGCGTGTCGTGCGTGGGCGGCCTCACCGACACCTCCGCCGGCGTCTGGTCGAACGACGTCATCGGCCACGGCACGCATGTCTCCGGCATCATCGCCGCCGCCAAGAACGGCGTCGGCATCGTCGGCGTCGCGCCGGGCGTGCGGCTGGCGGCGGTCAAGGTCGCGGTCGACGACGTCAACGATCCCAACTTCGGTCTGGTGTTCGCTGACGCCATGGTGTGCGGCATCGACTGGGCGGCGGCGCATGGGTTCGATCTCATGAACGCGAGCCTGACCCTGGATCCGACCGATCCGCCCATCGACGACATCTTCTGCCCCGACGATCCGGATCGCGCGGCGGTGATCGCCATCGTCCGCGCGGCGGTCCTTCAGGCGGCGCGCCGCAACACGACGCTGGTCGCGGCGACCGGGAACTTCTTCCTGGATCTCGCTCACCTCAGCGATCCGTCGGGCGCCCGGTGCCGCGTGCTGCCGGTGCAGACACCGCACGTGATCGGCGTCAGCGCCGTCGGGCCGACGCAACTGCTGTCGTCGTTCTCCGACTACGGCGTGGGCGCAGTCGACCTGACCGGGCCGGGCGGCGACGCTCTGGTGCTGCCGAATCCGGTGGGGCAGGTGCTGTCGAGCATGCCGGAGTCGTCGCTGTTCTATCAGGCGGCCGCCCAGTGGAACGGGCAGGTGCAGGATTGCTCATCGGGGACGTGCGCGTTCTACGCGTACATCCAGGGCACCTCGATGGCGACGCCGCACGCGACTGGCGTGGCCGCGCTGGCGATCAGCCGCTTCGGCAAGCTGCCTCCCGACGTGGTGCTGGCGGTCCTCAGCCTGACGGCCAAGCCTCTGCCGTGCCCGGCCGCGCCATACGATCCCGGGGCGACCGGAACGCCCGCGACCTGCGTCGGGCCGCCGCGCTTCAACAATTTTTACGGCGCCGGCGAAGTCGACGCGCTGGCCGTCGTGAAGTGATGGAGCGAGCGTCGAGCGTTTTTTCGACACGCTCGATCCCGTCGCCGTCACCGTTGGGTGACGGCGACCGTGCGTGGAGCGCGTGCACGCTGGATTTGCAGAGTGGCGGAAGACTTGCTTCGCGAAACCGCATGCACGTCTCGGCCGTTTCGTCTCACTGCAAGTCGATCGTAAGTCGTCGTGCATGGATCGGGTGCGTCGTTCTGGTCGGCACGACGGTGTTCGCTAATTGCGACGAAACGGATCTCTTCCGCCAGCTGGGAGCGGACTCCTCCCGCGGCGGTGAGAATGGCGCGGGCGGAAGCTCAGCGGGTGGAGGTGCCGGCGGCGCGGGTGCGGGCGGCGCGGGTGCGGGTGGCGCGGCAGGCACGGGGGGCGCGGCCGCGATCGGCGTTTGTCCGTCCTTCGATCTGTCGCCGTCCTTCGAGCTGGCGCCGGCGGCGCCGGGGCAGAATTACGTGCGGTGCCAGACGCTCGGTCCCGAGGCTGATTGGCAGGCGATCGCGATCGCGTCCGACGGCAGGCACGTCGCCGCGCGCACCAGCGGCGGTACGGTGCGCTTGATAGCGACCGACCCCTGGCACGAGGTCGCGCAGATCGCCTCGCCGCTGGGTGTGCTCGACGCGGCGGCGTTCACGCCCGACGGACAGGCGCTGGCGGTGCTGTCGGCGGAGATGGGGGAAGTCACCGTCTGGCGCGCGTCCGACGGTGCGCCCCTGGCGACGTACGCGTCGCCGCCCGCATCGACGATCGACGGCACCGCGTCGTCGCTGGCGTATTCCTCCGACGGCTCGCGCCTGGCGACGTCGCTGGGCACAGTCATCGATTCGACCGGCGCGGTGACCAGCTGGAAGACCGGCGCGCCGATCGTCACCTCGCTGGTGATCAACCCCGAGAACCTGGATCTCGGCGAGGCGATTCCACGGCTGACGTTCACCGCCGGCGACGCGACATTGCTCGTCGACACTGCGTATCAGGTGGGCGACTCGCCGCCGAGCACGCGCCTCGAGCTGCGCGTGGCCGCGACCGGACAGCAGACGGTGCTCTTCGACCTGTTCTCGCGCGCGCTCAGCGGCTTCGCGCTCTCGTCCGATCGCCGCAGGCTGGCCCTGGCGATCACCGCGGAGGGGGCGGTCGGCGGCTTCTCACCTGGCCTGGCGATCGACGACGCAGTCACCGGCGCCGTGCTGGTTTCCGATCCGAGCTTCACGGGCACCGTGCTCGGGTTCAGCGACGACGGACAGCAATTGTTCACGCAGACGGATGCGATCGTGAGCGCGCTCGCGACCCAGGATCTGCACACGATCAGCCAGTTCGCCTGGCCGGACGGCACGGTCTTTCTCGGCGTGTCGCCGGCGGGCGATCTCGTCGGCGGCAACTTGACGCAACCGACGGGCGGCAGCACGACCTGGTTCGACCCGACGACCGGCGCGCCGGTGCGCTCAGTGGGCTATCCGCTCCAGCAGATTGCGTGGACGCCCGACGGGCGGCTCGGCGCCGG
Organism: uncultured Myxococcales bacterium; assembly: GCA_964571275.1. Lineage (GTDB taxonomy): Bacteria > Myxococcota_A > Polyangia > Fen-1088 > Fen-1088 > DASRQZ01. The sequence continues at coordinate 27,616 of CAZNCQ010000013.1, read as the reverse complement.
GATCGGCGATACGGCGACGCTCTTTCATCTGTGGCGCGAGCCCGACGGCGCGAAGCTGTGCGCGCCCGAACTGCGCGGCCCGGCCGCCCCGACGCTGGCGGCGCTCGGGACGTTCGACGATCCGAACCAGACGCCGACCCTGAGCTCCGATGACGGTTCCATCGTCGTGACCAACCCCATCGTGATCCACACCCACGCCACCAACTGGACGGCGCTGCACGTGAACGCGGCAGCCGACGGTTCGCTCCTGCGCGTTTTTGGCGCGACCGGCGGCGGTGGGCGGATGATCGCGATCTCGCAGCCGTCGGGCGCGCGACTCTTCACCACTCAGGGGCTGAACGTCGCTGTCTGGTGCCGCTGAGCATCTGGCTCACGCGCCGCGAAATCGCGGGGCTCGGCGCTCGGCCGCCGCCTGCAGCGCTTCGGCGAAGTCGGCGGTCCCGAAGTCGATCGCCTGCGCCGCCGCTTCGCGATCGAGCGCGCTGTCGAGCTCGCGGTCGGACGCGGCGGTCAGGGTCGCTTTGGTCTGCGCCACGGCCAGCGGGCCCGCGGCCGCTATCTGCGCTGCCAGCGCTCGCGCCGCCACGTCGAGGGCGTCGCGCGAGTGCACTTGATTGACCAGCCCCAGCCGGAGCGCCTCGTCGGAGTCGATCGCGCGGCCGGTGAGCAGCAGATCGGCCGCCGCCGCCGGCCCGATGAGCCGCGGCAGCAGGTACGTCGCGCCCATGCCGGGGTGCAGGCCGAGGCGCACGAAGCTGGCCGCCAGCTTCACGCCCGCGGCCGCGACGCGCAGGTCGCACGCCAGCGCGAAGCACAGGCCGGCGCCGATGGCCGGCCCGGCGATCACCGCCAGCGTCGGCACGCGCAGCGCGCGCACGGAAAGAAAGTCGGCGTAGAACTTTCGCATCGCCGCGCGGTTCTCCGCCTCGGGCAGCCGCGCGCGCGCCGCCAGCATCGAGAAGTCGCCGCCCGCCGAGAACGCTTCGCCCTCGCCGCGCACCAGCACCACGCGCACCGTCGCGTCGGCGTTGAGCTCGTCGACGGCGCGACAGATCTCCGCGCCCATGGCATCGGTCATCGCGTTGCGCGCGGCGGGGCGCAGCAGCACCACTTCGGCGATCTCACTGCCGGTCACCAGCCGAATCTCGTTGTACGTCATTTGAAAATCTCGGCGAGCTCGGCGGCCGGGCGCTCCTCGAGCTGATCGTAGCGGCAGTCCGGGGGCCGGCGGTCGGGGCGCCAGTGCATGAAGTGGGTCGCGTGGCGGAAGCGGTCGCCCTGCAGGTGATCGTAGCCGACCTCGCAGACGCGCTCGATGCGCAGCGGCTCCCACGACAGATCCTTGCCGCGGTTCCAGCGGCTGCCGCCGCCCGGCATGCGCTGCGCCGCCTGCGCTTCGTCGAAGCGCCACTCGCGCCAGGGATGGCTCTCGAGCGCGCCCTCGCGCAGCGGGGCCAGCTCCTCGAGCAGGCTCTTGCGCCGCTCGCGCGAGAAGCTGGCGCAGATCCCGACGTGATGGAGCACGCCCGAATCGTCGTAGAGTCCGAGCAGCAGGGAGCCCACCATCGTGCCCGGGCCCTCCTTGTGAAACCGAAAACCGGCGACCACGCAGTCGGCGGTGCGCGCGTGCTTGACCTTGACCATGGCGCGCTGGCCCGGCTGATAGGGGTCGCCCAGCTTCTTGGCGACGACGCCGTCGAGGCCCGCGCCTTCGAAGTGCTCGAACCACTCGTGCGCGCGCGCGCGGTCCCGCGTCGCGGGCGTCAGGTGCACCGGCGCGCGCGCGGCGGCCAGCGCCTGCTCCAGCCGGCGCCGCCGCTCGACGAGCGGCACCTGGCACAGATTCTCGTCGCCGAGCGCCAGCAGGTCCCAGACGATCAGCGACGCGGGTATCTGCTCTGACAGCAGCTTGATCCGCGAGGCGGCGGGGTGAATGCGCAGCAACAGCGCCGAGAAGTCGAGCCCCGCGGATCCGACGATCACGATCTCGCCGTCGAGCACCGAGCGCGGCGGCAGGCTCTCGCGGATCGGCGCCAGCAACTCGGGGAAGTAACGCGCGAGCGGCCGGCGGTCTCGGCTCTGCAAATAGACCTCGTCGCCGTCCCGGAAGACCAGGGCGCGGAAGCCATCCCACTTCGGCTCGAACAGCCAGTCGTCACCGTCGGGCAACGCCGCAGACAGCTTGGCCAGCATCGGATCGATGGGAGGAGCGAGAGGCAGGTTCAAGAGATCACGACCGCGTCAGCCCAGATACCATGGGCCGTCCGCGGTCCGTGCGTCAACATCGAGCTCGGAACCCTCAATGCTGCGGAGGGAACTTCTTGAAAGCCTTGTCGACCACCTGCTGCATCTTCTGGTCGCTGATCGGCCTGTTGACCTCGGTCTCCGCATACGCGCGCCACACCAGCTTCTTGCTCTGCGCGTCCACCAGATCGACGACCAGGGTGCCCTCGGTGTATGTCCGGGCCCACCAGTCCGTGTACATCGGGCCCCACCAACCGCCGACGCCGAAGTACGGGCCGAATCCCGCGACGTAGGGGCCCGTGGCTTCGACTTCGGTGCGCGTGCGCGCGCCGGCCAGATAGGCCACGTAGACGTCCGGGTTCGACGTCACTTGTTGCAAGCCCTTCGTCGTCAGCTCCGCGACGACCGATCGGCGAATGCGATCCTTCACCAGCGTGTTGTTATCGTCGGCCATCCCGTTGACCCAGATGTGCCCGCCCAGGAACGCGAACGTCCGGTAATGCGCGAAGTCCACGTTCCGATCGTAGTCGGTTGCGATCGAGACTGACGCACAGCTGAGCGTCAGCATCGCCAGGCCCACGACCACGCCCCCCAGTACCTTGACGAGTGCTCGCCGCATCTTGCCCTCAGCTCGAACCTGGGGCCGCGGCGGTAGGTCACAAGCTGGAGCGGGGAACCCTGGAGATGACGAGTCGATCGACATCGCGCTCGCGGCGTGAAAGCGACGACGCCGGTCGTCGGCGGATCCGCGCCTGAGCGTCAAGGAACCGCGCCAGAATCCTGACAGAGCAATGTCACGGCCAGGTTGCGCCGACGATGACGACGATCCGCGCGCGCATCGTTCGCCGGAAACCGGTCATTTGTGCGCGCTGCGCCGCGGCCGGTTCGCTGCGCAGGAGGAATTTCCGCTTCCGCTTGTTTCTTTTGATCCTATGCTCGGGATCAGGCCTCGAACGGATATGGCAAGCGCGCGACCCGAAGTAGACGACCTGAAGATTGGCAAGGCCGACTCGGCCCGGCCCGCCGGAAAAGATCGGCGGCGGCACACGCGCTTTCCGCTCGGGTTGCCGGTCGGCGTTCAGATCGCGGGGCGGCCGGGACCGATCACGGTCGAGCTCCTGGATCTCTCCGCGACCGGCGGGCGCTTTCGTTGCGTGGGTGATCGCGTGCGCGTCGACGAGACCGCGACGGTCGCGTTCGTGCTCGAAGATCAGCGCCGCTGCCAGGCCGAGGGGCGCGTGGTTCGCTCCGATGCATCCGGCGAATTCGCGCTGCGTCTCAAGACCAGCAACGAAGCGTTCGTGGCGTTCGTCCGCCGCCTCGCCGAGTAGCGGCGCCTTCGCGCTGCGCCGTCACGCTGCGCCGTCGCATCGCGCCGATCGCGCCCACCCGCCCGTTGTTGTCGGCACAACATCGATGGACGCGTCCGACAACAGAACCGGGTTCGCAGGTCCACTGCCCCGCGCGGATATGTATCGCAACGGACGTTTTTCTCGGCAGAGTTCCTGCATTCCCTCCGTTGCAGACGCCGGCCGAAATGTGCCGCGCAATGCAGGGAGACACCAAATGACATCGCTGAAGCCATTCGTCCTGTCCGCCGCGCTGTTGGCGCCCGCGCTTGGTTGCGTGCCGCTCGATTCGATTGACACGGCAGTCGCCGAGGGAGCCATCACCGGCACCGCGACACGCCCGTTGCTGACGTCGACGGAGGCGGCCAACTTCACGGTCCTCAAGTACCTGTCGCAAGCCGGTAGCGTCACCGGGGCCACCGTCGACAACTGGAACCCGACCGCGGGTCTCGGCAGCGTCACCAGCTGGACGCCCAAGTACACCGTCGCCGCCAGCGGCGGGACCCACACGACGGTGCAGGCGGCGATCAACGCGGCCACCGGCTCGAGCCGCGTCTACATCCGCGTGATGCCTGGGACGTATCGCGAGGTCGTGTGCGTCCCGTCGACGGCTCCGCCGATCACGCTCTACAGCACCAGCTCCGACGCGACCCAGACGGTCATCGTCTACAACAACTACGCCGGCAAGCCCAAGGCCGAGACCGCGCCCGCGAATCCCTGCGAGCCGAACATCAACCCGACCCCGTCGGTCTCCAACGTCACCTACCAGACGTACGGCACGCGCGGCAGCGCGACGTTCGCCGCCTACGCGAAGGGCTTCCAGGCGAAGAACGTCACCTTCTCGAACGACGTGAACGAGGCGAGCCTCGGCTCGGCCGCGGCGCAGGCGGTCGCGCTGATCACGCGCGGCGATCAGCTCGTGTTCGAGAACGTGCGCATGCTGGGCAACCAGGACACCCTGCTCGCGGCGAGCCTCGACGTCTCGACCATCGCGCGCGCGTACTTCAAGTCGTCGTACATCGAAGGCGACGTCGACTTCATCTGCGGCCGCGCCACCATGGTGTTCGACGGCGGTACGATCAACTTCGTCAACAACCGCCGCTCGACCGGCAACATCCTGGCGGCCAGCACCGACTCGCGCAACCCCTACGGCATCCTGATCAGCGCCGTCACCTTCACCGCGCCGTCGGCCGTCGCCGCCAACGCGGTCACGCTCGGCCGCGCCTGGGACGAGGGCCAGGTCAACCTGGCGACCTACGCCGCCAACATCAAGACCGGTGTCTATCCCAACGGCCAGTCGCTGATCCGTGACTCGACCGAAGGCAAGTTCATCAACGCGACCTCGCCCTGGGCCGCGGCCGCGACGACCAGCCGCAAGTTCAGCTCGACGTCGTGGAGCGATAGCAACGGCACGTACCCGGCGAACCGGGAGTTCGAGTACAACGACACCACGAAGTAGATCGGAACCCGGGCGTCTCGGCCATCCTCGCGCTAGAACCCGATCTGTACGTGAACGGCCCCTTCATGGGGCCGTTCGCGTGATCGCACCAGCGCAAAGCGAGGATGAGCATGGCCGACAACGTGTCCCCGAACCGCGACCCGCAACGAAAACCTGGCACGCCGCAGAGCCCATCTCCATCGGGCACCTCGCGCCAGATGCTGATCCTGCTGGCGCTCATGCTGGGCGCGACGTGGTTCTGGAAGACCAACAGCGAGGAGACCGCTCAGCCGGCGATCCCGTACTCCCAGCTCTACAAATGGATCGACGAGGGCAAGGTCTCGTCGGTCGTGCTCGACGGCGAGGTCGTCGACGCGACCCTCAACAGCGCCGAGACCGTCGACGGCCGCCAGATCAAAGATCTGCGCACCAACGTCGCGCCCAATGATTCGTCGTTGCTGCCGCTCTTGCACCAAAAGGGCGTGAAGATCACCGTCAAGAGCCAGAAGCAGCCGTTCGCCGTGCAGGTGTTGTTCACGCTGTTGCCGTGGGTGCTGATCTTCGGCATCTGGTTCTGGATGTCGCGGCGCGCGCAAGGGATGCTCGGGGCGGGCGGGCCGCTCGGCAACCTGATCAAGAACCGCAGCCGCCAGTTCGACAAAGCCACCTCGGTCAATGTCACCTTCGACGACATCGCCGGGCTCAAGTCGGCGAAGTCGGACCTGCAGGAGATCGTGCAGTTCTTGAAAGAGCCGGAGCGCTTCCGGCGCCTTGGCGGCAAGGTGCCGCGCGGCGTCTTGCTGGCGGGGCCGCCCGGCACGGGCAAGACGCTGCTCGCGCGCGCGGTCGCCGGAGAATCGGGCGTGCCGTTCTTCTCGATCAGCGCGTCGGAGTTCATCGAGATGTTCGTCGGCCTGGGCGCGGCGCGCGTGCGCGATCTCTTCCGCGAGGCGAAGAAGAGCGCGCCCACGATCGTCTTCATCGACGAGATCGACGCCGTGGGACGCGCGCGCGGCGCGGGCATGGGCGGCGGCAACGACGAGCGCGAGCAGACGCTGAACCAGCTGCTGTCGGAGATGGATGGCTTCGAACGCACGGATCTGGTCGTCGTCATCGCGGCGACCAACCGACCCGACGTGCTCGACCCCGCCTTGCTGCGGCCGGGCCGCTTCGATCGCCGGATCCTCGTCGACCGGCCGGAGCTGGTCGCGCGGCGCGCGATCCTGGGCGTCCACGCCAAGGGCAAGCCGCTCGCTTCCGACGTCGATCTGCAGCAGGTCGCCGAGAACACGCCGGGTTTCTCGGGCGCGGATCTCGCGAACCTGGTCAACGAGGCGGCGCTGTCGGCGACGCGCAAGGGGCGCGAGAGCATCACGCGCGAGGACTTCGCCGAGGCGTACGACAAGATCGTGCTCGGCGATCCGCGCGAGGCCAAGCTCGACACCAAGGAAAAGCGGCGCGTCGCCGTGCACGAGAGCGGGCACGCGGTCGCGGCGCGCTTCTCGCCGGGCGCCGAGCCGCTGCACCGGGTGACGATCATTCCGCGCGGCATGGCGCTGGGCGCGACCCAGCAGAGCCCGGGCGCTGACCGCCACCTGATGGCGCAGTCGGAGCTGGAGTCGCGGCTGCGCGTGCTCATGGGCGGATACGCGTCGGAGCGCCTGGTGCTGGGCAGCATCTCGACGGGCGCCGAGAATGACCTCAAGGAGGCGACGCGCCTCGCGTCGCACATGGTGGCGCACTACGGGATGAGCGAGAAGCTCGGGCCGGTTTACTACGATCACGAAGAGGAGCACCCGTTCCTGGGCCAGCGCATCGGCACGGCCGGAGGAACCAGCCCATCGACGATCACCACGATCGAAGAAGAGGCGCGACGGTTGCTGGCGCGGGCGCTGGAAGAGGCGGAGACGCTGCTGAAACAGAGGCGTCCCGAGCTGGATCGCCTGGTGAACGCGCTGCTCGAGCACGAGACGCTCGAGCGCGACGAGCTGGTCTCGATCCTCGGCCCCATGCCGACGGGCGAAGCGGAAGTGGTCCCGCCCATGTCGGTCGCAGGCAGCGGTTCCTAGCGCATGGCCGGGCCTCTCGCGGTGCGGCAACCACCGCGGCCTAACCATTCCCGCGATGGTTGGGGTGGCATTGCCTCCCTCCGGTCGATCCCTACATTCGGCACGGGAGGGGTTGCTCATGCGAAAACTAATTTTCACTACATTGACCCTACTGGCGCTGGTGGCCGCCTCGAGCCTGCAGGCGGCGCACGCGACGGAGGTCGGCATCCAGCGTCCCATCGGTGTCGGGCTCGTGGCCGGTTCGTCGCCTGGGTTGACGTTGAAGATCTGGACCCGTCCGACGAACGCGCTCGATCTGGGGCTCGGCTTCGGGATGGGCGACTTTGCTTGTAGCGATCGGTTCAATCCCTGCGGCCAGCGCAGCAGCTTCCACGCAGACTATCTCTGGCAGACCGGGCACAGCTCGTACGATCGGCTGAGCCTGCACGCGGGTCTGGGCGCGCGGTTCTGGTTCTGGAACTACGGCGATAACACCGGCGACTTCCAGGTTGCGGCGCGCATTCCGATCGGGCTCGACCTTTACCTGTTCAAGTGGTTCGAAGCGTACGGCGAAATTGCGCCGAGCGTGGCGTTCGATCCGTCGACCTTCTTCCTGGAGGGCGCGCTCGGCGCGCGTATGTACCTATGATTGAGCGAATGAATTGCGCATGGATGGTCGGACTGGCGATGACGGTCGCGCTGATGGCGTCGGGTTGCGCGGTCGGTTACACCGAGACCTATCCCGACAACGGCTATGGCCCCGACCTGGTCTATGCCGCGCCCGGCGTGCAGGTCGTGGCCGACTATGACGAGCCGGTGTTCTTCTCCGACGGACTCTACTGGCGGTTCTCGGGTGGGTACTGGTACAGCTCGCACGAATACAATCGTGGTTGGGTCAGCGGGCGGCCGCCCGGCGCGGTGATGCGCATCCAGCACCCGCAGACCTACGCGCACTACCGGCCGGCGGGATGGGCGCCGCGCGGCCGCCCACCGGGCGGTCGCTACGACGATCGGGCACGCTACGAGGCGCACGGCGCCCCGCCGCCGCGCCCGACGTATCAGGCCGCGCCGCCGCCACGGGCGCAGCCGCAGGGTTGGCGAGGCGCGCCCGCGCCCGCTCCCCGACCGGCGGCCGCGCCGCGCGCACAGCCGCAGGGCTGGCGCGCGCCGCCGGCACCGGCGCAGCGAGCGGCGCCGCATCCGCCCGCGGGTGGTGGCGACCACCACGACCATCACTAGGGGGTCGGTCGCTGAGGCTCGTCGGCATCAATCGTCGGCGGGCGCGTGCCAGCCGCCGATGTCCGCCGTCAAACGAGCGGCATCCGCCGGGCCCCAGGTACCAGGCTCGTAGCTGTGCACCGGTGTGGTCGAATCGAGGATGGGATCGACAATCGCCCACGCCGCCTCGACGCTGTCTTCGCGCGAGAACAGCGTCGAGTCGCCGGTCATCGCGTCCCCGAGCAGGCGCTCGTACGCCTCCATCTCGTCGGGATCGGACTGGTGAATCAGCTTGAGCTCGGTCGGCTCCGAGACCATGTGCTCGCCCGCCTTCTTGATGCGCGCGCCGATCGCGATGATGAGGTCGGGGCTCAGGCGGAAGCGCAGGTGGTTGGTTTCCTGGGGGCCGGCATGGCGGAGCGGCGGCCGCTTCAGCGTCACCAGCACCTCGGTGGTCGACATGGGCAGGCACTTGCCCGCGCGAATGAAGAAGGGCACTCCGTCCCAGCGCCAGGAATCGACGTGCAAGCGAATCGCCGCGAACGTCTCGGCTTCCGAATCCGGGGCGACGCCGTCCTCGTTGCGGTATCCGTTGAACTGGCCGCGCACGAGGTCTTCGGGGTTCAGCGGCCGGATGGCGTGGAACACCTTCACCTGTTCGTCGCGGACCGAGTCCGCGTACGTCGTCAGCGGCGGCTCCATCGCCAGGAATCCCACGACTTGCAAGAGGTGGTTCTGGATGACGTCGCGGATCGCGCCGGTCTCGTCGTAGAAACGGCCGCGTCCCTGCACGCCGAACTTCTCCGCCATGGTGATCTGCACGCTCTCGACGTAGTGCCGATTCCAGATCGGCTCGAGGAACGTGTTGGCGAAGCGAAACAGCAACAGGTTCTGCACCGACTCCTTGCCGAGGTAGTGATCGATGCGAAAGATCGCCGACTCGTCGAACACCGCGTGCAGCGTGCGGTTCAGCGCGCGCGCCGACGCCAGGTTGTGGCCGAATGGCTTCTCGATCACCAGCCGCGCGTTCTTGGCGCACCCCGAGGTGCCCAGGCGTTCCACCACCGTCGCGAAGACGCTCGGCGGCACCGCGAGATAGTGCGTCGGCCGTTGCGCGTCGCCCAGCTCGCGGCGAATCGTCTCGAACGTGCTCTGGTCGGCGTACTCGCCCGAGACGTAACGCAGGCGTGACAGCAGTTTGTCGACCGCGGCCCCGTCGAGCGGCGCGCAGTGCTTCTCCAGGCTTTCGCGCGCGTGCGCGCGAAATTGCTCCAGCGTCCACTGCGAGCGCGCAACGCCGATCACCGCATGGTCCAGGCGTCCGCGCACGGTCATCCGGAAAAGCGCGGGGAAGATCTTCTTCTCGGCGAGATCGCCGCTGGCGCCGAAGAACACCAGGGCATCGGACTTCGTGTCGGCTTTGGCGTCGGGCGTGGCGTCGCTCATTGCTGGTCCTTACCACCGTCGTTGCCAACGTCGCTGCTGCCTTGGCCGCCCGCCGATTTCTCGACGTGTCCGCCGAACGCGTGGCGCATCGCCGAGAGCACGCGATCCTGAAAGCCCGCCTCGCCGCGCGAGCTGAATCGTTCGAACAACGCCGCCGCCAGCACGTGTGCGGGCACCGCCTCGTCGATGGCAGCGTCGAGCGTCCACCGCCCCTCGCCCGAGTCGGAGACGCGGCCCGCGAACTTGTCGAGCGTGGGATCCCCGGCCAGCGCGCCGGCCGTGAGGTCGAGCAACCACGACGCGATCACGCTGCCCCGGCGCCAGACCTCGGCGATGTCGGCGAGGTTCAGGTCGAACTGGTAGTACTCGGGGTTGCGCAGCGGCGTCGTCTCCGCGTCGGGTCCTTCCTCTTTCTTGCCGACGTTGGCGTGCTTCAAGATGTTGAGCCCCTCGGCGTACGCCGCCATGAGGCCGTACTCGATGCCGTTGTGGACCATCTTGACGAAGTGCCCGGCGCCGCTCGGCCCGCAGTGCAGGTAGCCTTGCTCCGCTGTCGAGCCGGCCGCGGGCGCGCCGCGCGTCTGCTCGCCGCCGCGCGTCCGTTCGATCGACCCGATGCCGGGCGCCAGCGTCTTGAAGATCGGGTCCAGGCGCTGCACCACTTCGGCCTCGCCACCGATCATCAAGCAGTAGCCGCGCTCGAGACCCCAGACGCCGCCGCTGGTGCCGCAGTCGACGTAGTGGATCCCGCGCGGCGCCAGCCGCTTGGCGCGGTCGACGTCGTCGCGATAGTAGGAGTTGCCACCATCGATCAGGATGTCGCCGCGCTCGAGCAACGGCTCCAGCTTCGCGATCATCGGGTCGACCGCCGCCGCCGGCACCATCATCCAGATCGCGCGCGGTGGCGTCAGCGCCCGCACGAACGCCTCGAGCGAGGGTGCGCCGGTGGCGCCCTCCGACGCCATCGCGCTCACGGCTTGCGCTTGCGTGTCGGTGACGACGCATGGGTGGCCGCCGCGCACGAGCCGCCGCACCATGTTCGCGCCCATTCGTCCGAGGCCGATCATTCCGATCTGCACGCGATGACTCCTTCTTCAGCTGCGTTCCTGATAAGCCGGCCGTCGGCGAATGTCCAGCCGCGATTGGCGGCATTGTGTAACGTCTCTGCGAGCGGGGCGATTTTGGGCTGACGGCGAGCGACCCGTGATTACGTTCCGCGCGATTCGTACGGGCGTCGTCGCCGCATCGGGGAGACATTCGATGGCAACTCTCGATCCAGAGCGCGCAAAGCAACTGCATCGGTACTGGTCCGCGGCCAACTACCTCACCGTCGGCCAGATCTATTTGCGCGACAACCCCCTGCTACGCGAGCCGTTGCGCCCCGAGCACATCAAGCCGCGCCTGCTCGGCCACTGGGGCACGTCGCCGGGTCTCAGCTTCATCTACGCGCATCTGAACCGGCTCATCACCGACACCGACGCCAGCGTGATTTATCTCACCGGGCCGGGTCACGGCGGACCCGCGATTGTGGCGAACGTGTATCTCGAAGGGACCTATTCCGAGGTCTATCCGCAGGTCTCGATGGACACGGCGGGGCTGCGCCGACTCTGCCGCCAGTTCTCGTCGCCGGGCGGCATCCCGAGCCACGTCAGCGTGCCCACGCCGGGCTCGATCCACGAGGGCGGCGAGCTCGGCTACGTGCTCGCGCACGCGTTCGGCGCGGTGTTCGACAACCCGGATCTGATCGCGGTCGCGGTGGTTGGTGACGGCGAAGCCGAGACCGGCCCGCTCGAAGGAGCGTGGAAGAGCATCAAGTTCCTCGACCCGGCGCGCGACGGCGCGGTGCTGCCCATCTTGCACCTCAACGGCTACAAGATCTCCGGCCCGACCGTGCTCGGGCGCGACGACGACGGCGACGTGCGCAAGCTGCTCGAGGCGCACGGTTACGATGTGACCTTCATCGAGACGCCGCGCCCGGACGCCGCGATCGGGGACGCGCGCGGCGGCGACGACGGCGATCCGATGGTGATGCATCAGGCGTTCGCGCAGACTCTCGACGCCGCGCACGAGCGGATCCGCGCGATTCAGGCCGCGGCACGCGGCGGCGCCGGCGACCGGCAGCGCTGGCCGGCGATCGTGCTGCGCACGCCCAAGGGGTGGACGGGCCCGCGGGTCGTCGATGGTGTGGCGGTCGAGGGGACCTTTCGCGCGCACCAGGTGCCGCTCGACAACGTGCGCTCCAACTCCGAGCACCTGCAGATGCTGGAGCGCTGGATGCGCACCTACCGGCCCGACGAGCTCTTCGACGGGAACGGACGCTTCGTGCCGGATCTCGCCGCGCTCGCGCCGCACGGCAACCGTCGCATGGGCTCGAACCCGCACGCCAACGGGGGCCGGCTCACCGTCGATCTCCAGCTGCCCGACTTTCGCGAATACGGCATCGCCGTGCCCAAGCCGGCGACGGAGCGCCACGAATCGACGCGGCGGCTGGGGCAATGGATGCGCGACATATTCAAGGATCCGAAGAACGCCTTCCGGCTGTTTTGCCCCGACGAGACCAACTCGAATCGCCTGGGCGACGTCTTCACCGTGGAGAACCGCTGCTCGACGGGCACGATCCTCCCGGGCGACGATCACCTCGCGCCCGACGGGCGCGTGATGGAGGTCCTGAGCGAGCACCTGTGCCAGGGCTGGCTCGAGGGTTACGTGCTTACCGGCCGCCACGGCTTGTTCGCGACCTACGAGGCCTTCGCCATGGTGTCGGCGTCGATGACGGTGCAGCACATCAAGTGGCTGGAAGAGTCCTTGAAGCTGCAGTGGCGCGCGCCCATCCCCTCGCTGAACATCCTGCTGACGTCGACCTGCTGGCGCAATGACCACAACGGATTTTCGCACCAGGGCCCTGGCCTCATCGACACCGTGCTCGCCATGAAGGGCTCGGTGGCGCGCATCTACCTGCCGCCCGACGCCAATTGTCTGCTGTCGACGGCGGCGCATTGCTTCCGCAGCCGCAACTACGTCAATTTGATCGTGATCGACAAACAACCCGAGCTGCAATGGCTGGACATGGACGCGGCCGTGCGGCACTGCGCCGCGGGCGCCTCGATCTGGCATTGGGCCAGCAATGAAAGCTCCGGGAGCGAGCCCGACGTGGTGCTCGCGTGCGCGGGCGACACGCTGACCCAGGAGGTCGTCGCCGCGGCGTGGCTGCTGCGCAAGCAGGTGCCGGCGTTGAAAGTCCGGGTGGTCAACGTCGTCGACCTCATGTGCCTGTCGCCCCCGGACGTTCACCCGCACGCCCTGCCGGATGCGAAGTTCCGGCAGCTATTCACCGCCGACCGGCCGGTGATCTTCGGTTTTCACGGCTACCAGCGCGCGGTGCACGCGATCGTGCACGGCCGTCCCCACCCCGAGCGTTTTCATGTGCGCGGCTTCATGGAGGAGGGGACGACCACCACGCCCTTCGACATGGTGGTGAAAAACCAGGCCAGCCGCTTTCACATCTGCATCGAGGCGCTGCGCCGCGTGTCGCACCCGGAGGCGGGGCCGTTTCTCGCCTGGTGCAACGACATGCTCGTGAAGCACAGCGAGTACATTTGCGAGCACGGCGAGGATCTGCCCGAGATCCGCGGCTGGGCCTGGACCGACACGTGAGCGTCCTGGTCCTGAACGCCGGATCGAGCAGCCTCAAGCTCGGTCTCTTCGACGAGGCCTCCGTCGCGCTGGCGAGCGGCAGCGTCGACTGGAGCGTGGATCCGGAGCAGGCCGAGGTTCGGATTCAGTGGGCGGGCGGTGGCCCGCTGCACTCGAACCGCCGGCGCGTCGGCCACATCGCCGCGGCGGTCTCGGTTGCGCTCGAGGAGCTGAGCGCGTCGGACCAGCGCGCGCGTCCGGGCGGCGGTGCGCGCCTGATCCGCGCCGTCGGCCAGCGGGTCGTTCAAGGCGGCGAGTCGCTCTCGCAGAGCGCGCGCATCGACGCTGGCATGAAAGAGGAGCTGCGCCGCCTGATCGATCTCGCGCCGCTGCACAATCCGCCCGCGCTGGAAGCGATCGCCGCCGTCGAATCGGCGCTGCCCGGCGTTGCGCAGGTGGCGGTGTTCGACACGGCGTACTACACGACGCTCGACGCCGCCCATCACGTCTATCCGGTCCCCTACGATTGGTACGAGAGCTGGGGCGTGCGGCGCTTCGGCTTTCACGGCATCAGCCACTCCTATTGCGCGGCACGCGCCGCGGAGCTGCTCGGCGGCCGGCGCGATCTGCACGTCGTCAGCTGTCACCTGGGCAGCGGTTGCTCGGCGACCGCGGCGCGCAGCGGCGTCGCGGTGGCGACGACCATGGGCCTGACGCCGCTCGACGGTTTGATGATGGCGACGCGTCCGGGGGCGCTCGATCCAGGATTGATGCTCTACGTGCAGAAACATCGCGGTCTCGGCGCCGACGCGCTGGAAGAGGTGCTCAACCACGGCGCTGGCCTGGCGGGTGTGTCAGGCGTGTCGGGCGACTATCGTGCCGTCGAGGCCGCGGCGTTGCTCGGCCACGCGCGCGCGCGCCTGGCGCTGGACATGTTCGCGTTGCGCGTGCGCGAGGCTATCGGCGCGCTCGCGACCTCGCTGGGCGGTGTCGACGCGCTGGTGTTCACCGCGGGCGTCGGCGAGAACGCGGCCCCGTTGCGCGCCGCGGTCTGCGAGCCGCTCGGTTTCCTCGGCGTGCAGATCGACTCCAAGCGCAACGCAAGCGCCCGCGGCGACCGCGACATAGCCGCCGCCGACGCGCGGACGCGCGTGCTGGTCATTCACACCGAGGAGGAGCTGATGATCGCGCGCGAGGTCGAGCGGGTGCTCGCGCTGGCGCCGCTCTGACCCGTCTGCCAACCCTCGGGGCCGTCACCCGACGGCCGCGCCAAAGAGCCGCCCGATCGCCGCGGTCACCGCCATCGCCAGCGCGCCGCCCAAGGTCACGCGCAGCGTCCCGCGCAGGATGGGCGCGCCTCCCAGGTAGGCGCCGAAGGCGCCCAGCGCGCCGAGGCTCGCCAGCGACGCGACCGCAATCAACGGCACGCGCCACGCGAGCGGAGCGGCCAGCAGCGCCAGGATCGGAACCAGCGCGAACCCGGCGAAGCTGGCCGCGGAGACGCACGCCGCTTGCAACGGCCGCGACAGCGTCGTGCGATCCAGGCCCAGCTCATCGCGCAGGTGCGCGCCCAGGCGGTCATGCGCGCTCAGCTGCTCGGCGACCTCCCTGGCCAGCTCGCGATCGAGGCCCCGGTGCTCGTAGATCGTGGCCAGCTCTTCCAGCTCGGCGCGCGGCTCCGCGGCGAGCTCGCGCTTCTCGAGATCGATGTCCGCTTGCTCGGCGTCGCGCTGCGAGCTGACCGATACGAACTCGCCCGCGGCCATCGACATCGCGCCGGCGACCAGACCAGCGACGCCCGCGATGAGGATCGCGCGCTCGGGCGCTGACGACGCGGCGACGCCGATCATCAGGCTGGCCGTCGACACGATCGCGTCGTCGGAGCCGAGGACCGCCGCGCGCAGCCAACTGGCGCGCCCGCTGCGGTGTTTTTCGCCATGTCGGGGGGCTTGATGGTGGGGTTGTCGGCGGGGCATGCAGCTTCGCGTGAGGGAGCTCGGCGGGGCGGTGGCAGCCTAACACCGAGGCGGCCCGCGCGGGCAACGGCGATTTTGGCGCGCCACGCGGTAGACAACCGCGGTGCGCGCCCCAGCTTCTCATGCGGTGAAGGATCGAAGGTGTCGAGATGACGCGAAGGCGGGGGCCGGTCGCGCGGCTACGCTGATCGCGCTCGCGGTGTTGGCGGGCGCGTGCGGACATGCCAAGACGCCTGCGACCGCCACGCCTGCCTCCGCGACCGTCCCCGCTCCCGCGCCCGGTGCACAGCCCGGCGAGCGCAACCACTTGCTGGAAGCGCGCTGGAAAGAGGTGCGCGTCAAGGCGCGCAAGCAGGGCACGGAAGTGGTCTCGGCGATCAAGCTGGTCGGCCCGGAGGTGCGGATCTTCCACGCGGGATCGCCCCCGGACGCGCCGAAGCCGGCACCTGGCAAGCACGACGAGGCGAACCAACCACCCACGGAGCTCATTGACCTGGCCGAGACGCTGCGAAAGATCACGCCGCTCGCGGTCGATCACCTCGATATTCTCGACGGGCAGGTGGCGTTCGTCGACGTGAGCCGCGGCGAGCGCCCCGAGCTGTGGCTGCACAATCTGGAGCTTTCGATCGAGAATCTGACGACGCGGGTCCGCAGCGGGGAGGGCAGGCCGGTGCTGCTCACCGCGAGCGGCACGCTGGCGAACAGCGGCGACGTGTCGATCTTCGTGACCGCCAACCCGTTCGAGAAGGGGTTGACGTTCTCCGGGCGCGTTTCCGTCGTCGGCCTCGAGACCTCCGAGCTCTATCGTTTCATCGCGCCGGCGACCAAGCTGCAGGCGCCGGAGGGCACGATCGACATCTTCGTCGAGTTCGACTGCCGTAACGGCGAGCTCACCGGTGGCGTGAAACCGGTGCTGAAGAAGGTGACGATCCGCCCCGCGGAAAAGAATCCGTTCACGGTGCTGAAAGCCTGGGCCGCCGATCTGGCGATCAAGATCTTCTCGGATCGCGTCGAGTCGCGCGAGGCCGTCGCCACGGTGATTCCGATCAAGGGCACGCTCACCGGGCCCGATATTCAGCTCTGGCCGGCGATCTTCGGTGTGATGCGCAACGCCTTCGTCGAAGGGCTGACGTCCGGCTACGCGCATCTGCCGCCGGTGACCGCGCCCAAGAAGCAGAGCGTGGTCGAGCAGGGCGTCGATGCGCTGACCGGATCGCAGCCACCCAAGGCGCAGCCGACGCCGGGGGCGGGTCAGGCGCCGCCGCCGCCGCCCGCTGGAGCGTCGCCGTGAATCGCTTCGCGATGGTCTGGTCGGGCGTTCGCGCGGCGGCGCTGGCCGCGGCGCTGCTCGGCGCGGGCGCGGGTACGAACGGGTGCGCGCACTCGCACGCGTCGCCGCCGCCGCCCGCCGCGGTGCCGCCGACCAGACCGGACCACCAGCTTGGCGCCGAGACCGGCATCCCGGGCGCGCGCACGCCCGAGGGCCTGATGCGCGACGGAGCGGAGAAACGCATTCAGGAGCGGCTGCTCGCCCGTGGTCTGCTGCGCGCCGACCAGTGCACGGGGCAACTCGACGCCGACACGCGGCGCGCGCTGCGGACGTTTCAAAAGAGCCAGGGGATTCCCACGACCGGCCTGCCCAGCTACGAGACCATCGACCACCTGGGCCTGGATCTGGACGCGATCTTCCACGCGACGCCGCGCCCGCGCGATCCGACGGCCGCCGGCGACGACGCGCCCGCGGCGCAGCGCTAGAAACCGATCAGGGCAGGTTCGCGGCGGTGGCGCGTGACAGGCTGCCGCCACCGTCCTTCCAGCGCACGTCCCCGATGAAATGGGGGTCAGCGATCGTTCCCGCGAGCTTGGCGTTGACGCTCACGCGGCCACCCAGGGACTCGACACGGGGGTTGAACCGCGCGAGCCAGGCCGCATCCAGGTTGCGGGCCACCACCTGGCCCTGCACCGGGAGCCGACTCAACGCCGGCCCGCGCGCGACCTGCGGATATCCGAGGTCGACCGTGGCGCCCGCATTCGCGCGCAGAGATCCGCCGCGCGCTTCCGTGAAGGTGAGGTCGGCCTCGAGCGCGCGGTCGGCGTAGGTCGCATGCAATGACGCCTGGCCGCGTGCGGCGGGAGCGGCCGGGGCGGTTCCTGGCGCCGCAGTGGGCGCCGCCGCCATCGCCGGACGGCGATGCTCGGGGCTCACCCGCAAGCCATCGCCGTTCGCCTGGAGATCGATCGTCGGATGGTCGGCCGTGCCGCCGACCCGCAGGTGCAGCGCCAGCCGGCCGTCGATCGGCGCGCCATTCGCGAGCCCGCCGCGCATCAGCTCGCCGAGATCCAATCGCGTGACATCGACGCGCGCTTCGATCGGCGTTCCCGGTGTCGGCGCCGCGGCCGGAAGCCGGAACGCCGCGGCCAGCGCACCGAAGGGCGCGGCCACGCTGGCGCTCCCGTCGACCTTCTGGTCCTCCAGCGTCGCGCGTAGCTTCGCGTCCACACGCGACCACCCGCGCGCGCGTCCGTTCTCCAGCTCCACGCGCGCGACCACGCGCGGACGCGCGGTCGTGCCGTCGGCGCGGACATCGGCGTCGAGCATGCCGCCGAGACGAAGCGACGGATCGACCAGGAGCCCGGGCAGCAATGCGAGGCGCAGGCTCTGCACCTTCACGTGCGCGTCGATCGCGTCGCCGCTCTTCGACGCGTCGATCGCGATCGTCTGCCCCTGCGAGCGCAGGCGGAAGCTGGTCAGCGAGAGGCGCGAACCGCCGAAGCCAACCTGAGCGGTGCCGTCGCTCGACCAGAGCGCATCGGGAAACCGCAGCGTGAAGAACTCGAGCGCCAGGCTGTTCGGCTCTGCGTCCAGCGTCCCGCCCAGCGTCAGGTCGATGGTCTCCGGCGCCGCCAGCGTCGCCTTGCCCGAGATCGCCTGCCCCCGGACCGCGGCGCCGAGCGCGATGGCACCGAGCTGGGTGCTGCCGGTGTGCACCGACGCGACGTGGACCTCGAGGTCGGCCAGATCTGGCGACCTGGCGAGGTGCGCGGTGCGCGCCTCCAGCGTCAGGCCGTCGACGACCGTGTCCCCGACGCGTAGCCGTGGGATCGCGCCCTTGGCTCGGCCGCTCCAGCTGACCGGCGCGTCGTTCATCTTGCCGCCGCACCAGACGTCGACGTGACCGTGGCCGGCGATCGCGGGCAGAGTTCGGCCCGTCAAGTTGTGAGCCGCGCGCGCCGTGGTCGCGAGATCGTTCAAAGCCAGCTTTCCGTCGAACGAGAACCCGTCGCCGCCGCCGCCCTTGCCCGTGAACGCGACCCCGGGCAGCGCGAGCGCGACGTCGACCATCGGCACGCCGCCGGCCTGCGTGACGCTGTCGATGCGCAGCGGTCCCCAGGTGTGGCCCGCCAGCGTGAACGCCGGGATCGCGACCGCCACGGTCGCGTCGGCGTTCTCGAGACGCGTGCCGCGAAACATCGTGCGGACGTGGATGGTCCCGCCCAGCATCGTGCCGTCGAGCGCGCTGCGCAGGTTCTCGCCGCGCGCCTGCGCGTCGGCCGCCAGCTGCAGCGGCCCGATCGGCGCGACCCGGCTCTCGCCGTCGAGCCGCGCGCGCAGGTCGAGCGATCCGTTGCCGGTCGCGTAGCGCAAGCTGGCGAGCAGGTTCAGCGCCGTCAGATGAAGCCGGGGCTCGGCACCCGCGCCCGCCGCCGGCGAGACGGCGACCGCGATGTCGCCGCCGGTGAGCTCGACGTGCTCGAGGTTCAGCA
This sequence comes from uncultured Myxococcales bacterium, assembly GCA_964571275.1. Taxonomy (GTDB): domain Bacteria; phylum Myxococcota_A; class Polyangia; order Fen-1088; family Fen-1088; genus DASRQZ01. The sequence continues at coordinate 8,499 of CAZNCQ010000013.1, read as the reverse complement.
CCCAGCCTTCTCCGCTGGTCTTGGCCGGCGCCCGCGGTTGGCGCGGCGGGCGTTCCTGCCGCGGCGCCATCGCGCGCGCCAGGTTCGTGCCGCGCGCGTCCGCGAGCAGCCCCAGCTGAGGCGTATCGACGCGCAGCGCGGTCACACGGACTTCCTTGCGGAGCAGGCGCACGACCGAGAAGGCGACGTCGACGCCGGCGACGTCGGCGACGATCCGCCCGTCCGGATCGCGCAGCGTCACGCCGCGCAGGGCCAGGTGGTCGCCGCCGAACTGGAGGTGCTCGATCTCGAAGCAGCCGAGAATCTGGTCGTTGACGCGAACCACGACGGCATGGCGAAGCCGCTCGCTGCCCCACGATGTGCGCAGAATCAGCATCGTCGAACCGACCAGCAGCGCGACCGCCGCGACGACGCATCCCAACACCTTCAATCCAATCCAAGCGGCCCGCTTCATGGTGGTCTTCTCCGGAGGCCAAGCTAGCCACCCGCCGCCAGCTGAACAGGTCCCTTCCGGGAATCCACGGCGCGCTGCGGCCTTGGCGTTCGCCGACGCGTGCTTAAATTGCCGCTTCGATGGTCATCGTGCAGGCGATCTTCTCGTTGCTGAGCAAGCTGGCCGGCAAAGTATTGAACGCCGTCTTCGGGTGGGCGGTGGTGGCGCTTTTTGGCCGTTCATCGCCCAGGCAGCAGACCGTGTTGACCGGGCTGGTCGGCGCGGCGGCCGTATGGCCGCTGTTGCTGGTGGGCATCGCGGTTCCCAAGATCGCCGCGCTGGTGATCGCGTTCGTCCCTTATTCCCGACACATTCCGACGCTGGTGCTGCGGTTCATCTGGATTGCGCTGGCGCTCGGCGTGCCGATCGCGATCGGGCTGGTCGTCGCCAACAAGGCGCCGCCGGGCTCGCCGCGCGAGTCGTTTGCGAAGCGGGTCGTGCGCGGCTTTCCGATCACCGCGGGAATCGCCGGCGCCTTCGTGCTGATGTTCGTGGTCGTCCCGGTGCTGCGGCTGCTGTCGATCGCGCGCGGGCGCCAGGACGAGCACGTGCCGATGCTGACGACCGGCGCCGGCTACGAGCGGGTCGCGGCGATCATCGACGTGATCTTGCAGCGCCATCGGCTGAACGCGCGCCGCGCCCCGCCGGCCTGGTGGCTGATGGCGCCGGCGCGCGTCCTCGGCTTTTTCGGCGGCCGGGCGCTGCGCGGCTTCATGCCCGCCGACCTGGCGTACTGGCTGGGACCCGGGCTGGAGCTGGCGCTCTATCCGAGCGATCTGCTGATTCGCGGCGCGAAATCCAAGGCATCTTGGGCGCACGGTGTGCTGTCCGAGGGCCTGACGCGCGGTCCAGGATTGCAGACGCTGGACGCGGACGCGCAGAAGCTGGAACAGCAGATCCGCGACATCTGGGCCGCCGTCGAAGAAGAGACCGAGCGCCGGGACGTGGCGGCCCTGCACGAGCGGTACGTCGCCATCGCCGCCGAGCTCGGCAAGATTGCGGTGCCCTACGACGATTGGCAGGTGCTCTATCGCGAGACCGTCCAGCTTGGGCGGGCGCTCGACGGCGAGCCCCAGTTGCTGGAACTGGCGCTGATGAACGGGCAGGCGCCCCAGCACCCGGCGGCGCGTGCGGCCGCCAGCGCGCCCGAGCGGAGACAGGCGTCGGCGCAATCGCCCCGGTGACGAGCGACTGTGCCGTCTGCGACACGGCGTGGTTTTTGTGACTCGGGTCCGGGCGGGCTGGGGCCCGGATTCTCGGGGTCATCGCTGTTTTTGCGCCTCGGGAGCGGCGTGATCTCCGCGGTTCCAGGCGCGCCCGGCACTTGGCGCGCGATTTGAAAAGACCCGCGACCCGAAAGGGTGGTGGACGCGTGGAATCGACGTGCGGGTCATTCGTTGTTCATTGTGAGATGAAGCTGGGATTGTCTTCGCCGCCGCGCAGCGGTGTGAGTGCCTCGGCGCTCTTGGTTCTGGGGGCGATCGTCGCTGGGCTCGGTGGCGGTTGTTCGACGGTCAGCTATCGCGTGCCGGGCCTCGAGGTGCAGCGGCTGGCCAACCTGCCCCCGTACGCGCGTGGCGCCGACGTGCGGGTCGTACCCGACACCGCGCCTCTTTACCCCAGCACCCAGCGGCCAGCTCCGCCACCGCCGCCGGTGGTGGCGCCGCCGCCGGGACCGCCCGCCTACGGTCCCGAGATCGTGGTCGAGGACGAGCCGCCGCCCGTGGTGGTCGTCGAACCCGGCGTCTACGTCGACGTGGCGGTTCCGATCGGCGGTCACCGTCCGTACGCTGCGCCGCCACCGCGCGGGGTGGGTACGCGCCCGCCTGCGCGCGTCGCGCCGCCGCCTGCGCGCGCGGGTTTCACCGGAACGCCGGTCAGTGGCGGCGGACTGCGCGGTTCGCCGCCGGCAACGACGCCCAGCGGTGGTGGCTGGCGCGGCTCGCCGGTCGCGAGCACGCCGCGAGCGCCATCGCCCGGGCGCTCGAGCGTGCCCTCGAGGTCGGGCGGAGGCACGCACAGCACCGGCGGCGGCCACCACGGTGGAGGCGGATCGAGCGCCGACGCCGCCATCGGCGCTGCAGTTCTCGTTGTTGGACTGGTTGCGATCGCGAGCGTCGCCGCTGAGAACGCCGCCGAGGCGGATCAAGCGCGCACGTTCGATGGTTGGGTGAACGTCGAGCCTTCGCACCCGTTGCTGCTTCACTACAGCAACAACTACGAGATCAAGGTTCCGCTCAATGAGCTGCAGCCGCGCGACACCATCGGCCTGCAATACGGCGTGCTGTTGGCCGACGACGGCCCCGTGCAGCTGAAGCCGCCCACGCCCAGGGTCCCCGCTGTCCCCGCGCCTGCAGTGGCGCCCGCTCCGGCGCCGCCCGTCGCGACCCGCGCCCTGTCACCTCCGCCGGCAGCGGCGCCCTCGCCGGCGACGACGGATCCCGCTGCGGCGAGGCCCACAGTGCCCCCGGCGATGCCGGCGCCTCCGGCGACCGCTCCGCCGCCGCTCCAACCCGCTCCGCCCGCGGCTCCGGCGCAACCGACGAGCTGAGCGGCGCTGCGGTCGCGGCTCTCCGCGCGGCTTCCTACATCTTCTGCAAGTTCCACGTCGCGTTGTAATTCATCGTCTCGCCGAAGAGGCCGTCGCGCCCCGTGTAGCTCACGCCGCCGGTGATCGTGGTGTCGTCGGCTTTGATGAGCCCCGTCCCGCTCGCGCTGGTCGTCCCCATGTTGACCGTGCCCATGGTACCGCTGGAGGTCCCGCAATCTGACATGACATTGTCGGTGAAGTCGGCGTTGACGCCGAGTCCGGGGACGCCGAGCGTGTACGTGGCGTTGATGCTCGCCGGCCCCGTGGGGATCACCGTGAGCAAGGCATGCGCGTCCATGTCCGCTTGGGCGTCCGTGTGCGTGAAGCTGCCGGTCGCTTGATAGGTCTCCGTGGCCGGGCAGATGCCGAGCGTCGTGCCCTCGCTGAAGCCGTAGGTGAGGCTGAAGGTGGTCTCCGTCGCGATCATCTGAAAGCTCACCCCGTCGATGCTGGGAGGGCCGGGCACGTACGTGATGGTTTCGCTCCCGCTCTCCATCGAGGCCCCGCCGCTGGTGGTCTGGCCGCTGCCGGACCAGGTCAGGGTCATGGTCCCGCCCCAGTTGCCGCCCGGGGGCCCGACGTTGATCGGGATCTGATTGGCGCTCCCCATCATCCCCACCAAGAACGGAGCGTAGGTCCCGATGGCGTTGATCTTCGCGACGAACTGGTCGTCGCTAGCGGCCAGAAAGACGTATTCGCCCTCGTCGGTGACGCCAGGGTTCCAGGTCCATTTGAACGTCGGTCCGGCGCCGGTCAGATATTGCACCTCGTTGATCATCGCTGGAACGACTTTGCTGTCGACGCGATAGATGTGGACGCCGGCGACATTGGAGGTCCCGAGGAAGCTGGTCGTCGTTGGGTCCAGGCTCACCGTGAAGTTAATGGGCTTGTTGGCGGGCACGTCGACGTTCTTGTTGTCGGCCGTGAACGTTCCGGACGGCGACTCGGCGACGACCGGGCCTTCGGTGGTGATGCTCGTCTTGAAGCTCACGCTACCACCCAGGAAGCTGAGCGCCTTGTCGACGCCGGAGCCGGGCCCCACGTCCAGCACCGGCGCTTTGAGCTGGTACTTGTTCGGCGTCTGAGTGGCCAGCTGGTTTGCGAGCAGCATCATCTGATACTTGATCTTGGCGCCCACGAACGCGTCGGCGAGCCCGATCTCCAGGATCGACACGTTCAACGACGCATACGCGCCCAGCGCCGCGCTGATCTCGACCGTCGCGGGGATGATGTCCATGTTCACCGGGTAAACCGCCTTGATGGTCGGGTCCCCGAGGTTGAACGTGGCAATGTCGCCCGTGCCGTGCAAACCGGCGCTGAAACCGAAGTTGAAGTCCGCCGACTCTTCGATCTTGCCGCCGATGTCCATCGTGCTGAACGTTGCCGCCCCCTTGATTGACGCCTTGACGCCGATCGGGATGCGCGGCGCGATCAGAAACGACAATGGCCCCGCAACCGGTGGGATGAATTCCTTCCATTGATACTTGCACGACAGCGACGCGACCGCGCCGATGGCCAGCTTGGCCGACACCTTTCCGGTCGATTGAATGTTGCCGCTGACGACCATCACGGCGTCGGTCCAATCGCCGTCCTCGTCCTTGAGGAAGACGGCGTCGAAGTGCAACGTGGGCGTCAGCGTCAGGCTCTGCGTGATCGTGATACCGGCGGGGTTGACGTCCGCCTTGCATTTGAACGGTCCGATGTCGACATCCAGCGCCGACGACCGGCCCACCAGCCCGAACGGCGCCACGCGCGCCGCGCCGGCGCCCATGGCGGCGATCGCCTCGTCGTCGGCCGCCGTCTGCAGGTCGTAGTCGTAGCCGGCGCGCATGTCGAGACGCGCGAACAGGTCCAGCAACGCCGGCAGCTGGTAGACGACGTCGGTGTGCGTGCCGTTGGGTGACGTCGACACGACCTGGCCGGCGATCGGGTTCGCCTCGCGCGAGATCAGCATCGTGCCGGGCGCGAGAGGGCCCACGCCGTCGAGCGTGACTTGAAACTGCGCGCCGGGCACCGGATCGGCCGTCGGGTCGACCTGCTTCGGCAGAGCGACCACCTGTGCGTCTGAGATCAGCACCGTCCCGGGCTGCGGCTCGACCACCAGCACCAGCAGGGGCCGCGACGTCAGCCCGGCGCCCGTGACCGTGATTTGCGTCGAGCCGACCGCCACCATCGAGGTGACATTCCCATTGCCGTCCACCGCGACCTGATCGGGCTGCGACGACGTGAACGTGAACGTCGCGGCCATTGGCGCGCCGGTGGCGTCGAACGCCTGCGCGTGCAGCGTCGCGGTCTGGCCAGCGTCGGTGAACAACAAGGCCGCCGGCGTCAATACGATGCGTCCGAGGTACGGCGGCAGCACTTGCTCGCCCGCGTCGGTGGCATCGCCGCCGTCGCTGCCGGCGGACCCGCCGGCGGTGCCGCCCAGCGAGCCGCCATCGGGCGTCCCGTCTCCCGATCTTGCGCCGCCTCCGCCGCAGCCCCCGAGCGTGATCGCCAGCACCGCGGCGGCGACGAGGCATGAGCAGTCACGACGCTCCATGCGCCGAGAGTGCACCGCCACCGCGGCCGCGGGAATCCTGCAAATGCAGTACGCCGCCGACGCCAGTCAGTCTGGCAGGTGCTTGCCGAGGTCGACTTTCGTGCGGACGCCCAGCTTCGCATACGCCGCCTGGAGCTGGCTGCGCACCGTCGCCGGCGACGTTCCGAACAACGCGGCGATCTCTTTGTGGGTCTTGCCCGCGGCGAATTCGCGCGACACTTCGCGTTCGCGCTCCGACAGCGCATCGACCGGCGCGCGCGGCCGTGCGCTGATCACCAGCGTGCGATCGTGCAGCGCGCGCACCGACGACACAACGACCTGGCGCCCGTCGTAGCGGCCGCGGCCGCCGCGCACCGCCGCCAAAACGTCCGGCGGCACCACCGGGCCGGTCCAGCCCGGCACCTCGCGGCGAAGCAGATCGACGAGGCCCGCGTCGGCGTTGTGAATCACGCCCAGCGCATCGATGCGCGCCCGCGCGCGCAGCAGGCCGCGCGGCTCGGCTTCGGGCGCGTCGAGGAACCGCATCGCGTTCATGTGCCAGGCCGCGACCAGGTGGGCGAGGATCATCTGCTTGAACCGACGTTCCCGTTCGCTGTACAGCCGCCGCGCATCGCGACGATAGAGCGAGACGATCGTGTACAGGTTCAGCGGCGATTCGAGCGCCACCGTCGCCAGCGTGTTCTCCATGCCCCAGCGCCGCGCGTGAGCGATCACATCCGGGTGCGCCGTGCGCTGCGCGCGTGCCAGCGACATCGCCGTCGTCCGCCCGGGGTTGGCGATCAACTTCGCGTTCAGGACGTCGAGGTGCTTGACCGGCTCGTACTCACGTAGCATCTCGTCGGGCAACGCGTGGAGATAGACCCAGTGCGGCCGCGGCCCCTGCGGGGTCCCCGTGAACGTCCCCCAAAGCGCGGTGTCGAACGGCAACTCGCGTTTCAATCGTTCGAGGACCGCGCCGCTGAACTCCGGCGACGGCGCGCTGGGCGCCAGGCGATAGAGATCGAGGAGGAATTGATTCAGGTTCACGGCGGCGGGCGACGTGCGCCCGCCGGGGGACGATAGGCCGAGGGGGGCGCGGCGATCAAGGGTTCGGGCTTCGCCAGCCGGGGGCGGGACGCGTTCGCTCGGTCAATCGAAGTCGAGGATGTACTGGCCATCGTCCCACCTGGACGCGTCGCCCCAGCCGGTTCCACCGGCGAAGGAGCTGTAGATCCGCGCAGAATCCGCCGCTTCGATAGACGGCGTAGTAACAGTAGGTTTGGCCGGGCGTCAGCGCGACGTCGGGACTCCAGACGATCGAGCTCGGCGTTTGACCTGTGCCGCTGTTGTGGCCGGCCCGCGACACCTCGATGGAAGCGAGCGCGGTTTCGGGGTGATCGCCCAGCCAGGAGGCGACAATCAGGGTGAAGTTGACGATTGAACGCCGGCTCGTCGGATCAACCTTGGTGGGGTGATCCGGTATGGTATCCACTCCGGGCCCTCGCGCAAGTTGCCGCCGGGCACAGTCAGAGCGCGCAGATGGCGCGCAACTTGGCCTACGGCAACGTCTTGCTCGGTCTGGCGAGCTTCTTCTGCAACCCGTTCTTCTTGCTGTCCGCCGGCGCGATTGGCAACAGCATCTATATTTTTCGCCGCCTCCGCTCCGATTCGCAGCACGGAGAGAAGGTCCCCGACAGCGCTCGCCGTAAGATCCTGGCCTCAGTAGGCGCGATCCTAGGAGCCCTGGGCGTGCTCGCGACACTCCTGCGCGGCGCGCTTACCGGTGGGCCCTAAGCCCCTCAGAACACCCCACCCAGGTTGATCTTCTGCGCCGGAGGCGCCTCGTACCGTCCAGAACATCCCCCCCGAACACGGTGGTCGACGTCCTCAGCCAGAGGCTCGTCGAAGCGCAGACCCGAATCGCCGGGGCTGAGCCAGGTCTATTGTTTTCACCGCTCTTGACCGCGATCGAATCGGTTGCCTAAGGATCTCGGAGGTCCCAGGTTTCGAGGAGGGTGGGGACGGAGGTAGATCCATGGAAGAAGACGAAGAACAGATCCGTGCGACCCTGGATAGGCATTGGCACGCGTCAGCGGTCGGCGACGCCAACGCGGAACACGATATTTACGATGACGATGTCATTTGTGACTATCCCCAGTCGGGCGAGCGAATCCTCGGGCGGAGCAACTTGCAGGCCTTGCGCAGTCATCATCCCGGCAAGCCGTCCGGTTTCAAGGTCAAGCGGATCCTCGGAAACGGGGATCTCTGGGTCACGGAATACACAATCGACTACAACGACCGGTTGGCGCACACCGTGAGCATCATGGAGTTCCGCAACGGCAAGGTCGTCCACGAGACGCAGTATTTCGCCGACCCCTTCGAGGCGCCAGCCTGGCGGAAGCAATGGGTTCAGCAGATGACGCCCTAACGTCGATCGTGATCCCGACCTCTATCGTGGCCATGATCGCGATCGCCGTGGCCCCGACCCCAGCCGCACTCGCAGCCTCGACCGTAACACCCCGAAAGAAGGGCGAGGACCGCAAGGACGATTCGGGCGCTCCCGCTGCTCTTGCGTGACCGCTCCGCTGTTTGTCTACTGGCTTCCATATCAGTCTATCTGTGTACTTTCGTTCACAAGACAAGGCCGCGTGAGGACCGCACCCAGGTTGATGTGTTCTATCGGTCGCCGATGGAACCGTCCGCCTGGACGGCCACTGTCCCAAATCGGGACGGCCTGCGGATGAGAGATCAATGAGTTGGGTGGACCCGACGGTGCGCGCGCCCAGACACACGCCGTGCCAAGCGCGGAGCGCACCGGCCACGAAATCAATCTGGGAAGGGCGCCGTGGCTAGGGGAAGGGCGCCGTGGCTAGGGATCGGCGTCGTGGGGACGGC
>CAZNCQ010000012.1:50930-64755 GCA_964571275.1 uncultured Myxococcales bacterium | reverse complement strand
CTAGGTTGATCGGATCGTTGGCTCTCGTTCGACCGAGGGCCGACGATCCGACCCGCTGGGCCGGCTTGTCGGCCGCCTCCTCAGCGAGGTTGTATCGGAAGGAATGCGAGCGTCGTAAGTGTTGGCGGTTTTGCGACCCACGCCTGTTGGGCCGCCCCTCCGTCGCGCGGTGCAGGTAAGACTCCACCGGCCATGTGAGCCGCAGACTGTGGCGATGGACACTAACCGGAGCCAAGTGTCGAGCGACTCTCAAGATACGATCTCCCGCCGCGACTTCAGCAAGGGGTCAGCCAGCTTGTTGCTGGCCGCGGGGATGACTGCCGCGCGCGGCGCGAACGCCGCGACGGAGACGCGGCCGCGCCGCTACGCGATCGTCGGCGTCGGACACCGCTCGTATCTCTATCAGAAAGCGATTCAGACGACCTACGCGGACCACGTGCAGCTGGTCGGCGCCGCCGACGTCAACCAAGGGCGGCTCAACGTCGCGGCCGAGTTCGCGCGCAAACACGGACGCGAACCGCCCAAGACCTATCTCGCCCGCGACTTCGACAAGATGGTCGCCGACACCAAGCCCGAGGTCGTCATCGTCACGACCGTCGATGGATTTCACCACGAGTACATCTGCCGCGCGATGCAGCTCGGCTGTGAGGTGCTCACGGAGAAACCGCTGACGATCGACGCCGACAAGTGCCGGCAGATCCTCGACACGCGGCACTCGACCGGCCGGCGCATCCGGGTGGCGTTCAATTACCGCTACACGCCGGTGCGCACGCAAGTGAAAGAGCTGCTGATGAGCGGTGTCATCGGCGACATCCTGTCGGTCGACTTTCACTGGATGCTCGACACGCACCACGGCGCCGACTATTTCCGCCGCTGGCACAGCCAGAAGAAGTTCTCGGGCGGCCTGATGGTGCACAAGGCGACGCACCACTTCGATCTCGTCAACTGGTGGCTGTCGGCGATCCCGGTCAGCGTGCGCGCGTCCGGCAAGCGCGACTTCTACACGCCAGCGATGGCCAAGCGCCTGGGCCTGACCGGCGCGCACGAGCGTTGCCGCACCTGTCCCGAAAAGACGAAGTGCGCCTTCGAGCTCGACATCTCCAAGGTCGAAGAGTTGCGGACGCTGTATCTCGAGAACGAGCAGTACGACGGCTACTTCCGCGATCGCTGCGTGTTCCGCCCCGACATCGACATCGAGGACACGATGAACCTGGTGGTGAACTACGACAACGACGTGTCGATGTCGTACTCGCTGAACGCGTTCATGGGCTGGGAGGGCTACGTCATCGTGTTCAACGGCACCAAGGGCCGCCTCGAGCACAAGATGGAAGAGGCGGTGATGATCGGCGCCGACGTGAAGACGCCGAGCGGCTCGACGCTGAAAGGCGACGGCACGTACATCCGCGTCTATCCGATGCGCAAGCCCGCCTATCAGGTGACCGCGCGGACCAGCGAAGGCGGCCACGGCGGCGGTGACGAGGTGATGCTCGCCGATCTGTTCGCGCCCAATCGACCGGTCGATCCGTGCATGCGCGCCGCCGACGAACGCGGCGGCGCGTACTCGATCCTGACCGGCATCGCCGCGAACCACTGCTTTCTCACCGGACAGACGACCAAGATCGCGGATCTGGTTCCCAACCTCGGCCGTCCCGATTACCCAACGATGCCGAGCCACCTCGCCACGCTCGGAATGCCACCCAAGGTGTAATTGCCATGCATGTAACTCGCTCGCAGCTCCGCCCGTTCTTCGTCGTGCTCGCGCTCGGTGTCGTCGCGACGCCGTGGTCGCGCGCCGCTGCGCAGGCGCCGCTGCCCAAGGCGATGGGCATTCCTCCCGAGCCGAAGTATCCACCGCCGTGCGCGACGCTGCGGGCGACCAAGACCGCTGTCAACGACACGCTCGCGGCCGCCGACGAGAACCAGCCCGACACCACGCGCATCCAGGAGGCGATCCAGTCGTGCCCGTCGGGCCAGTCGGTCAAGCTGACGACAGACGGCGCCAAGAACGCGTTCTTGACCGGGCCGCTCAAGATGAGCAGCGGCGTGACCCTGTGGGTCGACGCCAAGACCACGCTGTTCGCGTCGCGCAACCCGCGCGACTACGACTCCAATGCCGGCTCACCGAGCTGCGGCACCGACAAGCTCAACGACAGCAACGGGTGCAAGGCGCTGATCCTGGTCGACAAGGTCTCCGACGTCGGCATCGTCGGCGAGGGCGTGATCGACGGCCGCGGCGGCGAGCCGATGATCGGCAGCAACGAGACCTGGTGGGACGTCGCGCAGCACGCCAAGGGCCCGGACCTCAAGCACAGCAACCCGCGCCTCATCGACGTGAGGAAGTCGCGCAACTTCACGATGTACAAGATCAGCCTCTTCAACTCGCCCAAGTTCCACGTGGGCCTGGGCGCCGACGGCTTCACCGTCTGGGGCGTCAAGGTGATCACGCCGTCGCACAAGACCAACAGCGTCGGCCGCGCGCTGAGCGCGCACTACGCGCGCAACACCGACGGCATCGACCCGACGGGCGCGTCGAACGGTTTCATCGGCTACAGCATCATCAGCGTCGGTGACGACCAGATCGCCATCAAGGGCGGCAGCCAGGGCGGCACCACCAACTTGCTCATCGCGCACAACCACTTCGGCACGGGCCACGGCATGTCGATCGGCAGCGAGACCAACAGCGGCGTCAGCCGCATCAACGTCTTCGACCTGTCGATCGACGGCAGCATCGACACCGGCGGCGCGCCGCGCTCGGACCTGAACGGCATCCGCATCAAGTCGGATCCCAGCCGCGGCGGGCTGGTGCAAACCGTGATGTACACCGACGTGTGCATGCGCGATCTGCCGAACCCGATCATCATCACCCCGCACTACAGCAAGGAAGACGGGACGTCGATCCCCGAGTTCAAGAACATCATGCTCAACAACGTCCACGCGCTCTACTCGCCGGGAAAGTCGGTCGACCCGACGGTGACGTTGATGGGCTTCGACGCGGAGAACCTGTCGGTCGTCAGCCTGAACAACGTGGTGATCGACGGGCCAAAGCCGCCCGAGGTCAAGGCGGCGTTCGCGAAGCTGCTGCTCGGGCCGGGGCCGGTCAGCTTCACCGCCAGCGGCAAGAACGTGACTGTCGACAACAAGGTGAACAAGCCCGCGCCGCCGAACCCCTGCACCGGCAAGTTCATCAAGCTGCCCGTGCCCTGACCTCGCGCTCACCGCGCACCATCGAGAGTTGACGCTCGGATCGGTGCTAGGCTCCGCCCGTGCGCCGTCTCGCTGTCGCGTTTGCGCTCTCGTCGCTGTTGACCGCCGCGTGCGGCGGCAACAAGGGCGGCGGTAGCACCCCACCGCCGCCCTCCGCGTTCACCACGCGCACCATCGAGATCGACATCGACGACCACGGCCTGGCCGGGCTGTGGATGGCGAACGCGCCCAATCTGAAGGGGCTGATCGCGCGCGGCACGTTCGCGTTCTCGCGCGTGGTCGTGCCGACGCACAGCAACCAGAACAACATGGCGCTGATCACCGGGCAGTACCCCGACGGCGACAACGTGCCGGCGAACGCCTGGCTCTCGCGCACGCAGGACTTCGGGCCGCCGATCAACCTGCCCGGCGTCTCCATCGGCGACTACACCGACTACAAGAACAACCCGCTGCTCACGCGCGGCGACAGCGTCTACCACGCCGTGCAGCGCGCCGGCGGGCGCACGGCGTACTTCGGACAGCTGCCCCCGTTCGAGGCCGGCGCCGACGAAGTGCACCTGTCGATCATCGGCGCGACCTTCGGCACGGCGACGATCACCGCGCCGTTCGCGATGGGACTGCTCACCGACGTCCTGCACTACCCGGCATCGGTCGTCGCGAGCTATCACCTGGACGGCCCGCCGCCCGCGGGTGAGTCATATCTCACGTTCACGCTGCGCGACGCCGCCGCGTTCATCCGGGCGACGTCGGCGACGGCGCCCATGCCCGACTACATGTTCATCTGGGATTTCATCGCCATCGACGACGATCCCACGTCCTCGTTCGGCGCCGACGGCGACGCCATCGTCCAGGTCGTCGAGGAGTACGACGCCGCGCTCGGCGACGTGCTGGCGGCGCTGCAGGAAAAGTCGCTGCTCGACAGCACCAACATCCTGTTCACGCTCGATCACGGCAAGGTCGACACCCACAACCAGGTCGTGCTCGGCAGCCGCGGCGAGAGCACCGACAGCACCGGTGTCACGACATCCGCCGACGGACAGCTGGGCGCGCTGGTCGCGGCGCAGGGCGCGACGGTCGGCATCACGCCCGCCGACTACGCGCTGCTGAACGAGGACGGCGACGCGCTGATCTACGCGCGCGTGGACGGTGCGGGCACCCCCGCAGGCGCCGCGCGCCAGGCCGAGGTCACGCGCGCGCTGCTGTCGCTCGTCCAGTCGGGGCAGATCGCGGGCCTCGACATCACGCGCACCATGACCGCCGACGGAGCCATGGGGACGCGGACCTTCCATGACTTCCGGGGCAACAGCCCGAATACGGCCGACATCCTGGTCTACCCGATCGATGATTGGACGCTGAATCAAGTGGATACCACCAACACGACGCCGGGACCGTTCGTCGACCACGCGCAGTTCCCCTACGGGCGCCACGGTGGCTTCTCCAACGACGAGCTCTACGTGCCGCTGATCCTGGCGGGCCCGGCGTTCAAGCAGGGCGCGCTGGTGCCGCACCCGGTCGAGCATCCCGACGTCGGCGCGACTGCGGTGGCGGCGCTGGGAAAGCCGCGCCTGGCGACCGCGGCGCGCGGGCCGATCCGCGCCGTGCTGGCCGGCGATCCGACCGAGGTGTGGCCCCAGCCGGCCGACATGACCACCGCGCGCCAGATGGTGCTCGACGCCTCTGGCTTCGGCGCCCGCCCGACGCTGGCGGCGGCGCCCGCGACGGCGGCGGTGATCATCGACGTGGGTGGGGTCTACGACGAGGAGATCTTCGACGACGACGCGCTGGCCTCGGCGGCGCAGCCGATGCGCGACCTGGCCGCGACCGGCACGCGGTTCACCGATGCGTGGTGCCGCAGCCGCGACTGGCCGGTCACCGAGTACCAGCTGCTCGCCGGCGGCTACCCGACGGCCACGCCGTTCTTCGCCGCGGCCGAGGACGACCCGACGCAAACGCTGCCGCCCGGCGCGGGCCTTTTAAAGATGCCGGTCGCCTCCCACTTCATCGCCAACCAGCCTGCCTACGATGCCTGGCGCCAGCCGATGGCGTTCGGCGCCGACTCGATCTTCGACGCGGCCCACGCGCTGGGTATGACCACCGCTCTCGTCGGTCAGCCCGACTTTCACACGTTGCACCTGGCGGATGGATCGGTCGACGTCAGCATGCCGACCGATGCCGCCGGCGCGGCCGCGGCGATCGGCGCTCTGCTCGCGCAGCATCCGCATCTGCTGGCGGTGGTCGCGCTCGGCGGGCCGCGCACCGGCGATCGTCACGCGGCGTCCGCCGTCGCCGATCTCGAGACGCTGGCCAGCGCGGTCCCCGCGGTCGCGCGCGCGGCGGGCGGCGCGCTGATCGCGATCACCAGCCGCGGCGCGACGACAATCGATGACCCGATGGCCGACGCCTATGGCGCGGGGACGTCGCGCCACGTGCCGCTCGTGCTGGTGGGCCCCAACGTTCGCGCCGGCGCGTCGAGCGGCCAGCCCGCCGTGCCCGCCGATCTGCCGGCGACGATCCTGTTCGGGCTGGGCGCGCCCGTCGCCACCGACCTCGCGACCGGCACCTGGGCGCAGGGCACGGCCGCCGGCGGCGTGCCGCAGCCGACTCCGCGCTCCGCGACCGAGGGTCACGCGCTGGTGCGCGGCTTCAACATCGTGGCGTCGCCGTAGAGAACCGGCATCGCCTCTAGCGCCCGAGGTCGTTCATGCGATTCGACGACCGGCGCCCGCGGGCGCCTGCGCCGCGGGTCGCGCGCCGCGCGGCCGCGATCGCGGTCGGCGGCACCCCGGCGAGCAATCGGTAACGCCGTGCGCGCGGGCGCAGGGACGGCTGCTCCGCCGCGAGTTGCTGGTAGGCGGCGCGCGACACCGCGCGACGGACGCGCACGAGCTCGTGCCAGATGCGCGCTTCGGCCGCCTCGGCGTCGCGCGCGCCCGCGAGATCGAAGCGCGCCGCCACGGTGACCGCGCGCGCGCCGATCACGCCACCCTCGACCTGGCGCGCCAGCGACCGCAGCACGCCCTTGCCGTAGCGCTCGTAGAAGAACACGGTGTGCGCGGTCGAGAGCGAGCCCGCCCACGGATAGCGGCGCAGCAGCCACCCGGACGACAGCTCGTCGAGCGCATCGTCGACGACCTCGCAGTCGTCATCGGTCTTGGGCGGCACCGCCTCTTCGTAGAACAGCCCCGTCCCCAGCTGGTCGCCTTCGACCTGCCAGACCTGGTCGATGCCGAACCGCTCCGGCCCCTGCGCCACCAGCGCGCCGTGCGTGAGATCGAAATCGCCCACGATGAACGCCGCCACCCGCTCGCGCCGGTCGTCGAGGAACCGCACGGTCTGCAGCGCTTCGTCGGCGGTCTCGGTGGGAAAGCCGGTGAAGCACATCGCCTCGACGGCGATGCCGGCGGCGTCGAGCCGATCGATCACGTCGCCGACGACCTCGACCGGCGCGCCCTTGTCGATGAGGCCGAGCACGCGTGGGCTCGCCGACTCGACGCCCAGCGCACAGGCAACCGCACCGCCGCGACGCAGGACCTCGGCTCGCTCGGCGGTCAGGTACTTCTCGGGCTTGAGGTCGGTCGCCCACGCCAGACCGAGGCCGGCGTCGGCGAGCGCGCTGCTGAGCTTGAGCAGCGTCTTGGGCGCGACCGAGTCCTGCGAGAAGTAGAAGTGCCGCGTGCCGTAACGCTGCGAGAGCCCGCGCAGGTGCGCGACCACCGCGTCGATGCCACGCTCTCGATAGGTTGCGGTGCCGACCTCGGCCAGCCCGTAATGGCAAAACGTGCACTTGCCCCAGTAGCAACCACGCGTCGGGTCGTACGGCAGCACCAGGCGCGGCGCGAAGTACTTTTCCAGCGCCAGCCCGTCGAAGTCAGGCGCTGGCAGCTCGCGCATGTCCTCGCTGGAGTGGCCGGGCAGATACTTCGCGCCCAGCAGTCGATCGCGGTGGACGACGTTGGGCACGCCGGCGAGCGTGCGAGCGAGGTCGTTGCGCGGCGAGTTCGGCGCCGCCTCGAGCGCGCGCACGAGCGCCAGCAGCGTGTGCTCGCCCTCGAAGACCACCGCCGAGTCGAACGGCCCCAGGGCGCGCGCCAGATCGGGACCGCGCAGCCGGATCAAGAGCTGCGTGATCGCCGGACCGCCCACGGTCACGTGCGCCTCGGGCAGCGCCTGCTTCAGCTTCAATCCAAATGCGTACGCCGGCTGCAGCTGTCCCGGAAAACAGACCGACACGCCAATCACGTCGGGCCGCGCCGCCCGCAGGCGCGGCACCAGGTCTTCCTGAACGTAGCCGTCGAAGGGATCGCGGTCGGGCGCGGCGTCGTGGGCGATCTCCGCGGGCGTCAGCAGCGCGAACGGCGTGCGGTAGGCGGTGAAATCGAGTCGCAGCGGATGATACGCCGCCGAGATCACCCGCAGCGCCGCGTCGATGGTATCGACCGCGCGCGCGTACAGCTCCGGGTCGTAGAAGCGCGCGGGATCGCGCAGGATGGCCACCGCCTCGGCGATGCCGCCCGGGACCGCGCGCGCGTCGCCGAGCGCGCGAAAGAGCGCCGCATAGGTCAGCTGATCCGCGTGCCCGAGCGCTGCGCGCCCGTCCAGGTCCCGCAGCCGCTGCTCGACGCGCTCCGCCAGCGCCGCCAGCGGCTCCGGGCGCAGCAAGCGATCGAACGCCTCTACGTTCGCGTCGATCGGCATCACCTCGACGCCCTGTGCGCGAAGAAATCCGGTGAGCGTCGGCACCGCCAGATAGGGCGCCGTCGGATCGCAGGTTGGCGGATAGATGAGAGCTACGCGCATGTCGCGCCGAAGACTACTAGAGAACGTCTCCAGCATCGAGGACCGCCATCCATGGAACACCCTAGGGTCCCGCGCCGGTGGCGGCTCGCGGGGGCTGCGAAAAAATTACGCAGCGCCCGGCGCGCCGCGGCCACTCGGGCCATGGCGGTGGAGAACGGGACCGTCGCCCAAAATTCCCCAGATTCATTCCGCCGTACAATCGATGTCGCCGCCGTCAATCAACGGAAACTCGCTCTGTAATAACCAATACGAGCGAGAGTTGCGACACCGACAATGACTATACAAACGATTGATCGCGTGCTTAGTATCCCCGCAGGCGACCATGGTGATGGCTGGGGAGCAGGGAAGCGGGGCGTTCCATTTGTTGGCGAAGATGACGTCGCGGCTGGCGTCGATGGCGGATCTGGACGACATCGCCACGCTGGTCTCTGACGAGATCGCCGCGCTGGGCTTCGGCGCCATCTGGATCGCGGTGCTCGACGAGCCGACGGGGAACCTGGTCACGGTCCGCGAGCTGATCGATGGCCGCGACACGACTCAGGAGATGCCGCGCATCTCGATCCTGGACATGCGCCAACCGATCGGCCACGGATTTCGCCAGCGCCGGATGATCAACATTCAGCGCCCGGAATCGTTGCTGATCATCGAGGATCATCCCAAAGGCATCCCCGCGGGGGAGATGGCCTTGCCGCGCGTCATTTTCGATCACCTGCGCGGCCATCCTTTTGCTTGTGGGCCTTTGTTGGGCAGCCGCAATCAGCCGGTGGGCGCGCTGGGATTGAGCTCGTACCGCGGCTGCGAGCCATTGCCGGACGAGTTGTTCGACGACGGCTTGTTGCGCGCGTTCATGAGCCACCTGGGCATCGCCATGGAGCGCGCGCGCTTCCTGCAGCGGCTCGAGCATCTGAACAGCGACCTCGTGCGCACGCAGAACCTGCTGGCGCAGGAGTCGCGGATGCGCGCCGTCGGCGAGCTGGCGGCGGCGGTCGCTCACGACCTCAACAACCTGTCGGGCATCGTGGTCATGGCGCTCAGCTCCGTGAACGGAATCGACGCCCAGAACCAGATGACGATCTCGCGAGCGGAGCGAGCCAACCACGCCATCGGCGAGCTGTCCCGGCGCCTGCAACGGATCGCCCGCAACGGCAGCGACCCCAAGGCGGGCGCGGTCGATTTGCGGCAACTGATCGACGACATCGTGGTCCTGATCCGGCCGATCTGTCGCGAAGATGGAATCCGCCTGTCACTGTCGGCGCCGAGCGAGCCGGTCATTGTTCAAGGCGATCAGACGATGGTTCGACAGGCAGCCATGAACGTCGTTCTCAACGCCCGCGACGCCGTGCGCGGCGTGGCGGCCGAACGGCGCGCCATCGACATCACGATCACGCCGGCGGGCGGCGAGGTTCAGCTCGAGGTGCGCGATCAGGGCCCCGGCGTGCCGCCCGAGCTGGTCGAGGAGATCTTCCACCCGTTCGTCACCACCAAGGATGGCCACGCCGGGCTGGGCCTTGCCACCGTGCAGAGCTCGATGAAGCACTTCGGTGGCCGCGTCGAGAGTGTCGAGCCGCCCGGCGGGCGCGGCGCCTGCTTCCGACTGACCTTCACCGCGTCGCTGGACCGCAGCACCAGCCCGACCGAGGTCGAGGCGCCCAGGGCCAAGCGGCTGCGCATCCTGGTGGTCGACGATGAGCCGGAGTTCGTCGCCGCCGTGCGCGACACGCTGGTGCAGGGCGGCCACGAGGTCGTCGGCGCCGACAACGGTGACGATGCGTTGAACAAGGTCGCCCACGACCTCTTCGACGTGATCCTGATGGATCTCGGCCTGCCCCGGCGCAACGGGCTCGAGGTGGTGCGCGCGATGCGCGGCGAGGGGATCTCGTCGAAGATCGTGCTCATGACCGGCTGGGACGGCGAGGCCGTCGGCGCCGATCCGCGCGTGACCTTCTGCGACACCGTCTTGCAGAAGCCGTTCCGCCGCCGCGAGCTCGAAGGCGTCTTGTCGACGCTGTTCCCGAACTGATCGGTTCGTCAACCCTCACAGCAGGAGGATGGTGAATGGGCAAGCTCAGGGCACGGGTCTTTGCGTTTGGAATTCTGGTCGCGGGATGCCTGGGGTTCTCGGTGGCCGCGGGCGCGTCGCCCGGGCCGGTGCAGTTCAACCTCCAGGACGGCAACACGACGGTCGGCTTTCGTTATGACCCGCCGCACGCGCACCGCGGCGGGCCGTTGCTGATCATGATTCACGGCGCTTCGGACACGCACACGGTCTTCGACTTCTTCCCCGGCTTCCGCGCGGCGCCCGAGCTGGCGGCGCTGGGCTTGCCGGTGCTGGCGCTCGACCGCGTCGGCTACGGCGCCAGCAGCCACCCGAACGGTGACACGCTGAACTACACCACCAGCGCCGGCTACGTCCACGAGGTGATCCAGCAGGTGCGCGGCGGCGCGCTCGGAGACGTGCCGTCGGCGATCGTCCTGCTCGGGCCGTCGGCGGGCGCCGATATCGCGATCGTCGAGGCGGGCACCTACCACGACGTCGACGGGCTGATCGTCTGCTCGAACACGTCGCAGCTGCAACCGGCGATCTTCCAGGTCGACGTCAACGCCTGGTTCGCGCAGGGCGACTACTTCGACTTCGGCGTCGACTTCCGCACGCAGTTCTTCTACGCGGCGCCGTTCGCCATCCCGTTCCTGATCAACCTCGACAACGCGACGCGATCGCTGGTGCCACGCGCGGAGATCCAGAGCGCGCTCACCAACTTCGCGGCGCCGTTCCGCGGGCAGGTCACCGCGCCGGTGCTGCTGATGCAGGCCGACCACGACGCGATCTTCATCCCGCTCGACGATACGGCGCTGTTCTCGTCGTCGCCCGACGTGCACTTCACACTGCTGCACTTCACCGGGCACAAGATCTTCGAGCACCCGGCGGCGCATGCGCTGGCGGTCCTCGACATCGCGGCCTGGATCGCAGAGCGCTTCTGAAGCGCCCCGCGGTCGATTTGACACTCTAATCGTCAGACCCGCCCCTGGGCCAGGCTCTGCAACATGTCCGGCGCCGACGACGCCGCCGCACGCCGGGCATAGAACCACCAGGTCAGCGCCACGCAGGTGACGTAGAAGAGCAAGAAGCCGAGCAACGCCGCCTCGGCGCTGCCGGTCGCCTTGATCGAAGCGCCGAACGAGCGCGGGATCAGGAAGCCGCCGCACGCGCCGATCGCCGAGGTGAACCCGAGCACGGCGGCCGACTCGCGGCGAGCGGTCGCCAGCGCCACGCGCTCGGCCTCGGCGCCCTGACCGTGCACGGCGGCCAGGTGCTGCCGGCGGAAGATGACCGGAATCATGCGGAACGTCGACCCGTTCCCGAAGCCGGTCGTGACGAAGAGGACCAGGAACGCCGCGAGAAAGCCGGGGAACGAGTGCACGTGCACGAAGTGAATCACGCCAAACGTCGCCAGCCCCATCGCCACGAAGTTCCACAACGTCACGCGCGCGCCGCCGATGCGATCGGCCAGCTTGCCGCCGAACGGCCGCGCCACCGATCCGACCAGCGCGCCCAGAAACGCCAGGTTCACCGTCATCTCCGGGAACTGCGTCTTCAGCAGCAACGGAAACGCAGCCGAGTACCCAATGAACGAGCCGAAGGTACCAATGTAGAGCCACGCCATGACCCAGGTGTCTTTGCGGCCCGCTATGACCAGTTGGTCCTTGAAGTTGGAGCGCGCCGACGTGAGGTTGTTCATGTATCGCGCCGCGCCCAGGACGGCGAGGGCAATCAGCGGATACCAGAACAGCCCCGCGTTCTGAAGGTAGATGTGCGACGGCCCCTGGGGCTTCCCCAGATAGAGATTGAAGATCGGCATGCCGAGCACGATCGGGATCAAGAGCTGCAACGTGCTGACGCCGATGTTGCCGCCCGCGGCGTTCAGACCCAGGGCAAATCCCTTTTCGCGGTCGGGATAGAAGAACGAAATGTTGGCCATGCTCGAGGCGAAGTTGCCGCCGCCGAGCCCCGCGGTTCCCGCCGCCGCCGCCATCAACCAGTAGGGAGTTGACGGCCGCGTCACCAGCACGGCCACCAGCGTCGTCGGGATGAACAACAACGCGGCGCTGACCATGGTCCAGTTGCGGCCGCCGAAGCGCGGCACGGCAAACGTGTAGGGGAAGCGCATCAGCGCGCCGATCAAGCCCGGAATCGCGACCAATGAGAAGAGCTCGTCCGTGCTGTAGGGGAAGCCCAGCTTGGGCAAGCGCGTCGCCACGACACTCCAGACCAGCCAGACCGAAAAGCCCAGGTGCTCGGCCAGGATCGACCAGATCAGATTGCGACGAGCAATCGGTTTTCCGGTGGTCTTCCAGAACTCGTCGTCGTCCGGATGCCATTCGTCGATCCAACGGCCACCTGGCGCGCCCCTCGAAGCGTTCATGTCCATGCTCGATCTCCTTGGGAAACAAGTCGCCGGCGCCCGGGGGAACGTCGGTGTCTCCGGCGACTCTAGGAGTCGTCAGGTTTCCGGCGAGCCAAGACCTCGTAACTTCTCGGGCGGGTTCGCACGGCGCGGTGGCGAACCGTCTGGATGCGGCTCATTTTCGCGCGTCGCGGTGAACCAGATCGATCGCCCGCCGTCCAGGCGCCAGGACCAGGCCGACGCTGGCCTTTTCCTCGCCGGGCAGCGCCACCAGCTCCAACGTCCATTCGAGCACGAGCAACGTGCCGCGAAAGCTGTACGGCGCGCGCGGCAACGTCAGAAAGAAAGGACGCCGCTCGCTCGCTTGCGGATCGGGAAGCGCAATCGTCTGGGCGATGCGGATGTCGCGCTCCCACTTTCCCTGCAGCACCCAGATGAGCCGGAGCTCCATCCCCCGCGGCGCGATCGGCGAGGTCCAGCGCGCGACGCCCCCGAGGCGCGCGCCGGGCTCGAACGCGGTGCCGGCGTCCTCGAGCTGCAGAGCGAGGCTGATCACCGGCGCGCTCACGACCGCACCGGCAGGACGACCACGGGGAATTCATTGCGCCAGATCGCGGTCGCCTGAAACGCCGCCTCGACGACGATCGCCCACGCGATCTCGTTCACCTTCCCGGCCAGCGTCGGCACCGCCGGCGCGGTCAGCACCACCGAGCCCTGGCCCTGCGAGCCGCGCGCGCCGCGATCGGGCATGCAACGGTCGAGCTCGTAGGTCAGGAACGGGTGCGTCTCGGACACCACGGTGATGCCGGTGCGCGCGCTGGTGCGGCGCCGCGAGACCTCGCTGCCCACCAGCGTCACCGACACGTTGGTCACCTCGCGCCCGCCGTGGTCGAGCCGCCAGTCGACAACGAGCCGCTCGCCGAGGTGCACCTCGGCGGGCGCGACGACCCTGGCGTGCGGCGCCGCGCGGCGCAAAAGGCGCCGGACGCGCGCGAAGAAGCTCGAATGGGACCTGGCCTTCAGCGGCCGCGGCACGGGCGAAGCCGAAGCATTTGACGTCATCGGGACGTTCCCGTCCTACGCGAAGGACGAGTAAGACGCAACGACGCCCGCAAGGTTGACAGATCGAGGCGTGCCTCATCAAAGTGACCAGGACGTGTTTGCGTCGTTACGGTCGAACGCACCCTGCGACCGGTTTCGATTTGCGCGCCTTGCCGCAGCGTCTGCACCGGGCATCGATCCCATTGAATCTTCACGAGAGGAAGTCATGAAAAGCACGCCGACCTGGTTCCGAGCGATCGTCATGCTGGCCCTCGCGTCGCTGGCCGTGGGCTGCGCGTCGTCATCCGGGAGCCCGACCTACCCGGACGCTGGATCCGATTCGAAGGGAACCGGGGGCGCCGGCGGCGGCGCCGGCGGCG
>CAZNCQ010000012.1:39307-50830 GCA_964571275.1 uncultured Myxococcales bacterium | reverse complement strand
GACGCTGGATCCGATTCGAAGGGAACCGGGGGCGCCGGCGGCGGCGCCGGCGGCGGCGCCGGCGGCGCGTCTCCCGACGCCAGCAGCGATACGCACCCCGACGCGGGTGACGCGCCTTCCGACGGCGGCGGTCTCGTCGACGGTCATGCCGACGCTGGCGACACCAGCCTGCCCCCGGCGCCAGTGCTCGTGGTGAAGCAGGGCAACGTCCCGGTCACAGCGGGCTCGACCGTGACCGTCGGCGGCGCGGTCGTGGGCGCCTCGACATCGACGGTGTTCACGATCAGCGACACCGGAAACGCCGCGCTGACCGTCAGCGGCGTGACCGTCGCTCCGGCCGGCGTGCTTTCGCTGACCGCGCAACCGGACGCCAGCGTCGCGGCCGGCGGCTCGACGATGTTCACCATCGGCTTCAGCCCGAGCGCCGTCGGCACGTCGACGGCGACCGTCACCATCGCCAACAGCGCCAGCGCCGGCTTCTCGTTCACGATCAGCGCCACGGCCACGGCCGCGCCGCAACCGGCCATCGCCGTGTCGAGCAGCGCGGGCGACATCGCCAACGGCGGCACCCTGGCGTACGGATCGGTCGCCGCCGGCACGCCGACCGACCAGACGATCACCATCCGCAACCCCGGCACCGCCGCGCTGGTGCTGTCGAGCAATCCGGCCGTGTCGGCGGGCGCCGGCTTCACGTTGAAGACGCCGCCCGCGAGCCTCTCCATCGCGGCGGGCAGCATGACGACCTTCGTCGTCACGTTCACCCCGACGGGGGGCGATGCGACCGGCACGATCACCATCGCCAACAACACGACCGACAACGCGACGTTCACGATCAACCTGACCGGCACCGGGACGATCACCGCCACCGGGTTCAACGTCACCGGCGCCAACGGCGCGACGAGCATCGGCACGGTCGGTGGAACGCTCCAGCTGACCGCGACGGTCGTGCCGGACGGCGCGACCAACCCCGGCGTCACCTGGTCGTCGGGAACACCCGGTGTGGCCACGGTCGACGCCAACGGCCTGGTGACCGCGATCGCCTCGGGCCAGACGACGATCACCGCCACCGCGGCCGACAGCTCGGGCATCACGGGCACGCTGACGATCACCGTGGCGATCCCGTTCGTCTACTTCGTCACACAGACCCCGACCACCGGCACGGCGACGACGACGGCGACGCTGGCCAGCGGCGCGTTCTCGGTCAGCAGCACCTATGGGACCTCCGGCAACGCGTTCAAGTTCGTTTCGCCCAACTTCTACGGAACGTCGAGCAACGGCTTCATCGCGTTCCCCACACCCATGACCGGCGATTTCACCATCAGCGCCACCGTGAGCGTCACCAGCCAGATCAAGGCCAACACCGCCTGCGGTCTGGGCGTGGGCATGACCACCGGCTTCCTGGGAACCGACAGCTATGCCTACGCGCTGATGCGCAACTCCAGCCCCGCGAGCGTCATGGGCGTCATCAACGAGGCCTACGTGAGCTCGGCGAGCGCCGTCTCGATCCCGACCGCGTTCGGGCCGTCGTTCACCAACAATACACCGACGCAGATCACCTTCAGCCGCATCGGCACCAACGTGACGGTCAGCGTGACGCCCATGGGAGGGACGACGACGGCGGCCACCCCGGTGGCGACCACCACGCTCACCAACGGAACGACCAACTACGGCGCCGGCGCGGTCTACCCCGCAATCACCTTCAACAACATCGCCGCGACCATCACCAACCTGACCGTCACCGACGGCACCGGCGCGACGGTCTTCGACTCCGCGACCGGCATCCTGGTGAAGTACGTGCCGGCGTCGCTGACGCTGTCGTCGAGCGCCGTGGCGGTCACCAAGAACGGCTCCGCGCCGGTGACCGCAACCGCGCTCGCCGTCGGCGGCACGGTCTCATCGGTGAGCGCGGTGGCGGCCGATCCGACGATCGTCACCGTCTCGGTCGCCAACGGCGCGACCAACTCGACCATCACGCTCACCGGGCTCCAGAGCGGCACGACCAACGTGACCGTCACGAACCTCGGCGACACCAACTCCGCGACCAACACCAAGGTGCTCCAGGTCACCGTCAACGACTTCCCCACCACCGATGGATACGGTCCGCTGACGACAGCCTACCCGGCGCCCGGCGCGATCAACGCGTACACCGACGGTGAGCTGGCGCTGACCTTCGACGCGGCCCCGACGCTGAACACAGGCGGTTCGATCAAGATCTACAGGACATCCGACGGCACCCAGGTCGACAGCATCAACTTCGCGGGCGAGACCCAGACCTTCGGCACCACGGTGATCAACGTCGGCTCGCAGCTCGCCCGCGTCAGCGGCAACACCGTGTTCTTCGCGCCGCACCTGGGAAAGCTGGCCTACGGCACCTCGTACTACGTGGTCATTCCCACGCCGGCGATCAGCGGCACGCTCAACACGGTGGCATTCACCGGGCTCTCGAACCTGAATACGGTCGCGACCTGGAACTTCACCACCCGTGCGGCACCGGCGCTCGACACGACGAACATCACCGTCGACGGCGCGCAAGCCAGCGTGGCGAACTTCCGCACGGTGCAGGGCGCGCTCGGTGCGGTGGCCGGGGTATCGCCGGCCCCGACCAGCGCCACCATCAACGTCGCCGCCGGCACTTACAACGAGCTCGTTCACTACACCGGTCCGGGCGGGACGCCGTTGACCCAGACCATCAACATCATCGGCCCGACCAGCAACAACGCGCTCGGCGCGAATTGCGTCGTTCAATACGTCAACGGGAACACCCCGAATCCGAGCACGCAAGGGCGCGCGTCGGCGTACTTCGCCGGCACCAATCTCGTCCTGCAAAACATCACGTTCCGCAACAACGCGCCCCGGGCCACTTACGCGCAGGCCGAGGCGCTGTACTTCGCCAGCGGCACCGGCGGGACCCTGGCCGCCAACAACAGCTCGTTCTTCAGCAACCAGGACACGATCCAGACCTCGGGGCGCAGCTGGTTTTACAACTGCCACGTCGAGGGCAACGTCGACTTCATCTGGGGCACCGGCGACGCGGCGCTCTTCGAGAACTGCAGCCTCCGCTTCGTCAACGACATCGCGGGTGGCGGCGCCGCCAGCTACAGCCTCTTCGTGGCGCGCACCGGCACCACCATCGCCGCCGGCGGCAGCGGGACGGTCGGCAAGGGGTACGTGTTGCTCAACTCCACCGTCAGCGTCGACCCGAACGTCACAGCCTTCTTCGGCCGAGATGCCGGCACCGGCGCGTTCTACGATCAGGTGGCGTTGATCGGGGTGACGTTCAGCACGACCGGCAACGGCGTGCTGGGCACCGGCCTGTGGAACATCACCACGCCTCCGCTGTCGCTCGTCGACCCCAGCTTCATCGGCTGGAAAGCCGCCGGCTGCATGGGGCTCATGGCCGACACCATCCCCCCGGCCACGGGCACCTCGGGGACGATCAACAGCCAGGCGACCGAGTACGACACGCGCGACCACATCCTGAACCGCGTCGTCACCGTCACAACCGGCGCGCCCAGCGGCTTCCAGGCGGCCGCCACGACCTGGGACGTCTCCGGTCTCGCCACGGCCTTCGGCGCGCCGGCGCAGCCCTGAGCCACGCGCCTCGCCTCCAGCGCGCGCTCAGCGCGCGCGCTGGAGCCGGCCCGCGCCCGGCTTCACGACCTCGGCGCGGAATCGCGTGATGGCTTGATCGAAGGAGCCGCCCGGCGCAGCATCCACGTAACCACCATGCCGGAGCGTGCCAATCCCCGGGTTCCCTTGATGCTGGCGATCGCCAGCCGCGTCGTGGGCGGCCTGGTGTGCCTGGCCGGTTGCAGTCAGGATCCCATCGAGGAGCACTTTCCCGCCGACCCCGCGCCCCCCGTGAGTGGGCCCGCCTGGCTCGGGTTCGGCCGCAAGGCGCAGCACGACGCGCTCAGCGCCGGCGCGTCGCAAGACCTGGGGCAGATCGTCTGGCGCAAGCACGTCGATCTGAACGCGCCCTATCAAAGCGACGGCGAGCTGCTGGTTCACTACGGCTCTCCCGTGATCACCGACCAGAACACGGCGCTGCTGCCGATCAAGGTGGGCGCCGCCGGTGTCTTCCACATCGAAGCGCGCTCGGGCGGCAACGGCGCGCTCATCTGGTCGTACGTCACGGACTATCGGTTGCCGCCCTTTGACTGGATCCCCAGCTACAACCTGTCGCTGGCGGCGGCCGCGCCCGACGGCTCCGCGCCCGCCCGACTCTACGCCGCGGGCGCCGGCGGCAAGCTGCTGGTGCGCGACGCGCCCGACGCCAGCGCCGGGACGATTCAATCGGTCGTGTTTTACGGCGCCGACGCCTATTCAGCGGCAGCCGCGACATTCGATTCCAGCGTCTTCATCAACACGCCCATCACGCTCGATTCGCAGCGAAACGCGTTCTTCGGCTTCCAGGTCACCGGCGACAATCCGGCCGGCTTGACGAGCGGCCTCGCCCGCGTGAGCGCGGACGGCGCTGGCACCTGGGCCGCGGCCAGCGCGCTGGCGGGCGACGCGGCCATCGACAAGCTGGCGACCAACAGCGCGCCGGCTCTCTCGACGGACGAGCAGACGCTGTACGTCGCGGTCAACGCGCTCGACAGCACCAGCTCCGCTGAGCCCGCCTATCTGCTCGCGCTCGATACCCAGACCCTGGCCATGCGCGCCCGAGCGCTGCTCACCGACCCGGCCGCCGGCGGGAACGCGATCGTCACCGACAACTCCACCGCCTCACCGACCGTCGGCCCCGATGGAGACGTCTACTTCGGCGTGCTCGAAAACACGAACCACAACGACCGTGGGTGGATGCTGCATTTCGATTCCACGCTGGGCACGCAGAAGATCCCGGGCTCGTTCGGCTGGGACGACACCGCGTCGATCGTCCCCGCGGGCATGGTGACCTCGTACGCCGGCGGCTCGAGCTATCTGATTCTCACCAAGTACAACAACTACGGCAGCCACGGCATCACCGGCGACGGCGCCAATCGCGTCGCGGTTCTGGATCCGTCGGCCGGCCAGCCCGACTCCCTGAGCCGCGTCACCGTCATGCAAGAGGTGCTGACCGTCCTCGGGCCGACCCGCGATCCCGAAGTCTCCGGCGGCGTCAAAGAGTGGTGCATCAACTCCGCCGCCGTCGATCCGGCAACCAGCTCGGCGTTGATCAACAGCGAAGACGGCATTCTCTATCGCTGGGACCTGTCGACCAATCAATTGAGCCAGCAGATCCGCCTGACCAACGGCCTCGGCGAGGCCTACACCCCGACGGCGGTGGGCGCCGACGGCGCGGTCTACGCCATCAGCAACGGAACGGTGTTCGTGGTCGGGCGCTGAGGCGATTCGACTTTGGCGGGGGATCCCGCAACATAGAGGGGTGCTGCCGACGATCGGGCGTCGCGGGGTCGCGAACGTATGTCTGGTGCTATCGCTGTGGGCAGCGGCCGCGAACGCGACGGAGGGCTCGCCTCGGCCCAAGCCCTTGCAGTTCAGCTGCGCCGAAGCGCTCTCAGACGGGACGCTGGTCGAGCCCCGCCAGGAGGCAGCGCTGCTCGCCGTCGCCGCGGCGCTGCGATGGAAGGGCGACGACCCCTTCGGGCCGCCGGCCGACTGCCATCGGGCGGTCCGACTCTTTTGTGGGCCGGATCTCGACCACGACGGCGACGTCGACGCAATCGTCGAGGTGAGCTGGCGGTCCACCGATGA
Source organism: uncultured Myxococcales bacterium (assembly GCA_964571275.1). Taxonomy (GTDB): domain Bacteria; phylum Myxococcota_A; class Polyangia; order Fen-1088; family Fen-1088; genus DASRQZ01. The sequence goes on along the minus strand of CAZNCQ010000012.1, from coordinate 45,130 downwards.
CTGCGCGTCGTCCGAGAACGAAAGTGGCGACTTCGTCCCGGTCACCAAGACCTTCGTGGCGTCGCGGCACGGGTCGGTCTGGCGCGGCGTGGCGCCGCTGGCCATCACGACCGACGATGGGCCCGTCACACCGTTCTTCGTACGACGGCGCGGCGGTGAGACCGCGATCCGGGTCGAATGGCGAAGCGCCGCAACGGATTCGGGATGCGCCATCGGACGGTACGAGGTCTTCGCGCTGCGCGCGGGGACGCTGCGCCGCGTGGACTCCGGTGACGACTCGCGAACCTGCGTCCCGTGCGGGTGCAAGTAACCGCGCGATCAGCGACGCGATCCGGTGCGGACCGCGCTATCCTGGCGCGACTCATGCGGCTGGTCTTGTTCGACATCGACGGCACTCTCTTGCGGGCGCAGGGCGTCGGCCTTCGCGTGATGGAACGAGTCGGCCGCAGCTTGCTCGGCCCCGCTTTCACGCTCGAGGGAATCGACTTTGGCGGCGCGCTCGATCCCTGGATCTTCGGGCAGGCCGCGCAGCGCCTGGGGCACGACGATCCCAGCCATCTGCACCCGACGTTTCGCGACGCGTACCTCGTCGAGCTCGCACGCGAGCTCGGCGACGACGATCGGCGGCCGGTGCTGTTGCCCGGCGTGCTCGCCGCCCTGGCCGCATTCCGCGACGATCCGATCGCGACGCTCGGCCTGGTCACCGGTAACTACGCGCGCGCCGTGCCGCTCAAGCTCCGCGCCGCCGGAATCGATCCCGAGCAATTCGTCGTGGGCGCCTTCGGCGACGACGCGCCGACGCGACCCGATCTCGTCCGCCTCGCCATGGAGCAATGGCGCGCGCGCGGGGCGGCCCCGGACCCGCGGCGCGTCGTCGTCATCGGCGACACGCCCCGCGACATCGACTGCGCCAAGAAGAACGGCTGCCGCTCCATCGCGGTCGCCACCGGATGGCACACCGTCGAGCAACTCGAAGCAGCCGGCGCCGACCTGGTCGTACGCGACTTGACGGCGCTGATGCCGTTGCTCGAGACGGTGTGGGCGTAGCTCTTCGTGCCGGACGTCAGTAGGGCCGCAGCGTGACGAGTCGCGCGGGATAGTCGATGGTCGTCAGGTAGTTCCCGAGGTAAGCGCCGCCCACCAGCCCCAGGACGGGATGGCCGACCTCGAGCGACAGCAGGCTCATGTCGAGCGGTGAGCGGATCGCGGCAACGCTGGACTGCACGGCTCCGCCCAGGGTCACGGCCCGCAGCTTCGTCGAGGGAACGCTCGCGGTCCCCGTCACCGTGTTCACGTTGGTCGTGGTCTGCGCCCGGCCGTCGGCGACGATCGCGTCGTAGAGCGCGGGCCCGAGGACCATCGTGCTCGAGCCGGTGTCGACGATCATCGGAACGAGCATGCCCTCGATGTCCACGGCGACGGAGATTCGCGTCGCGGGCAATGTCACCGCGACACCGTCGACCGTCGCGCTGCCGCCCCCTTCCAGTGCAAACGACACCATGACCGGCGCCCGCGCGTCCGCTGGCGCCGTGAAGTCGCCGAAGGTGACCGCGCGCCGCCGATAGTCGATGGTCACGGCCAGACCATCCATCACCGCGCCGCCGAGCAGCCCGGCAGGCCCTGTGCCGGGACACATCATTCCCGCGCCGCACAGGCCCGCGGCGACGACCTCGACGTCGCTCAGATGAACGTTCCCCACGTCGAGCGTCGAGACGTGTGCGAGCCCCGGCGCGATCGCCAGCGCGCCGAAGCGCGTCGGGTCGAGCCTGGTGAGGACCGCGCCCGTGTCGACCAGGAACGGCATGGTCATCGCGCCTGCGATCGACACCGGCACCGAGACGACACCGTTGCTGACCATCGCAGGGACCGCGTGGTCGTTCCCCGCTTCGCTCCCGGGGCTTTCGTTTGCGCCGCACCCGGCCGCCAGTGGCGCCGCCACCACGACGGCCGCGCCCATCGCCGCCCATCGGCATGCGCGCACGCGACGCACCCGTGCTGCCACCTAGTGCACCTAGCTTCAAGGTGCGACGGGCTTTGAGCGCGTGAAGCCGGGAGCAGCCTTCAAAGCAGGGGATCGTGCGCGCCGGTTGCACCGGCGCACCGGGTGCCCAGGTTCGCGATGAGGGATCCGTTGCAACCCGATGCAAATGCCGGCGGCCTCGGCGGCGCGAGCGACACCCCGACGGCGCCCAGCGCGGCGCGGCTCGTATTGCGCCTGGTGGTGGGCGGCACACTGCTGGCGATCGAAAACACCGGCTCGGCGTTGCAGCGCTTCGCTCCCAGCGAGCTCCCCGACGAGGCGACCGCGACCACGCCGCCGCCGCCGCCACCTTCGGCGCGACATCTTTTGATCGGGGCGCTGGCCGCGGGCCCGGAATGGGTGACTCATCGGATGCGCCAGCTCATGCGGCGCGGGCGCGCCCTGGCGGCAGGCGTGCCGCGCGCGTCGCGTTCCCTGCGTTTCGCCGCCCGCCTGCTGCCGACGGACGACCTCCGCCGGTGGTCGAATGAGCTCCGGACGCGCGCCGGCACGACGGCCCTGAACCTGGCCGAGATCGGGCGGCGCGAAGAGCAACTCGCCCGAGCTCTGGCGGGCGCGGCGGCGTCGACGAGCCTGAGCCGCGTCCTGGATCGCATCGCCAGCAACCCGCAGCTACGGTCGGTGATCCGCGAGCAGAGCGCCGGGATGGGCCGCTCGGCGCTCAACGAGCTGCGCGCGCGGTCCGCGCGCGCCGACGCGCTCGCCGAATCGGTGGTCGGCCATCTGCTGCCGCACGCGCGGCGGAAGAGCTCCGGCGGTGCCGGGTCACCTTGATCCCACCGCCGTCAGCGAACGCCCGCGCAGGGCTGGTCACGCGGTTCGCGGCCTTCGCGACCGACGCCGCGATCGTGTCGCTGGCGGTCGCAACCGCGACCTGGCTCCTCGAAGTCGTGGCGCGAGCCGCGCACCGATTCGCGCCCCCGATCGATCTGCCCGCGCTCCTGCTGGCCTGCGCGCCGCTGCTGATCGTCGCCTATCACGTCGGATTCTGGCGCGCGTCGGGGCAGACACCCGGGAAGTGGATCATGGGCATCCGGGTGGTGCCGATCGGCGGCGAGCGACTCGGCGTCGGGCGCTGCGCGCTGCGGCTGTTCGGGTATCTCCTCTCCAGCATGCCCCTTTACCTCGGCTTCGCCTGGATCCTGGGCCCGCGGCGGCGCGGATGGCACGATCGCCTCGCCGGGACCGAGGTCGTCTACCTCGAACGGCCGACGCACTGACGCCATCGCGGTGCGGCTCATGCGAGCGTTGTTCCGCGATATAGTCGCGGCTCGTGGTCGGAGATCTCAACGCCGCATCCGATCCGCTCATCGGACGGAAGCTGGACGGACGCTACGAGGTGCTGGAGCGCCTCGGCGCAGGCGGTGCGGGCGTCGTCTACCGGGGGCTGCAAGTCCAACTCGGGCGTTTCGTTGCCATCAAGGTGCTTCACGAGGAGACGGCCGCCAGCCCGGAGTGGCGCCGCCGCTTCGAGCGCGAGGCGAGGGCGCTATCGGTGCTCGCTCATCCCAACGTCGTTCCGGTGACCGATTCCGGAATCGACGGCGGCGTGCCATTTCTGGTGATGGAGCTCTTGCAGGGCAAGACGCTGGGGGACCTGATCAAGGAGGGACCGGTGCCGCTCTGGCGGGCGCTGAACATCGCCCGCCAGACGTTGCGCGGGCTCGCCTTCGCTCACGGCCAGGGAATCGTCCACCGGGATCTGAAACCCACCAACGTGTTCCTTCAGGCGCTGCCGGACCAGGACGATCACGTACGGCTGCTGGACTTCGGAATGGTGAAGTTTCTCGAGAGCTCGAGCGCGCGGACCGCCGCCGACCTCACGCGCGCCGGGGCCGTGATCGGAACGCCTGCGTACATGTCCCCCGAACAGGTGAAGGGCGCGTCGGCGGATGCCAGGACCGATGTCTACGCGGCCGGCGTCCTGCTCTTCGAGCTTCTCGCCGGACGGCGTCCGTTCGTCGCCGACTCCGCCGAAGGCTACATCGGAGCGCACCTCACGCAGCCGGTTCCGTCGCTGGCGAAAGTGCGGCCCCGCGTCGCGCGCGCGGCGTCGTTTCAGACGGTGATCGCGCGGGCGATGAGCAAGAATCCGGCGGGGCGATTCAAGGACGCGGCAGCGATGCTGGCGGCGCTGGAGGAGGTCTCTGCCAAGCTGCCGGCCGCTGCGTTGAGCGGCGGGCGCGCTGAAGCGCGAAAGAAACCGACGCCCCGCGCTCGCAGCGCGTCGCCTTCGGGCGCGCGTCTCTGGCGCCACGCCTTCCTGCTGGTCGCGCTCGCGGTGGGAATCGCCGCGGTAGAGGTCTATGTACGGCGCGACCGGGCGAAGCCGGGCGAGACCACCGCGCTGCCCGCGCCGCCGCCACCCAAGCCGGCGCCATCTCCGGCATCTTCGACACCTTCGCCGCCTTCGCCATCTCCGCCACCCAAACCGGCGGTGCTCGCGCAGCAGACGCCGACTTCATCGCCGGCTTCCGCTCCGGCATCGCTGCCGCCGGCGCCGTCGCTCCCTCCGCAGCCGGCGCCTGAGCCCGAACCGCCGGCTTCGCCGCCCGCGGAGGCACAAGCGCCGGTAGAAGATCGGAAGCCGCCGGCGCCGCCACCGGAGCCCGAGGAGAAGACGGATCCAGGTTCGGCGCCAGGGGCGCGCGATCCGTGGCTCGATCCGGTTCCCCGCGCCCTCCGGCCGATCCGCGACCGACTCAATCGCGGCGCGCGCCTGTCCCAGCGGGCGCTTCTCCCCGCGTACGAATTCGCGCACCAGAATCCTGACGACCCGCGCCCATGGCTCCTGCTCGGACGCGCCTACGCGCAGCTCGATTGGTTGAGCGACTCGGTGGACCGGTACCTGCACGCCTATCGCGTCGATTCAACCTGTCGGGGCGATGCGCAGATGCTCGCGGATCTGCTCAAGGCCGCCGCGCATCCCGTCGCAGGTCGGCCCGCCGCGCGGGCCATCCGCGACATCTATGGCGCCGACGCGATCCCCGCGCTGGAGAAAGATCTGGAGCGCCGAGCCGGCGATCGCGAGGTCACCGCGCGCCTCGCGCGGCTGCGCGACGCGCTCTCGCGCTGACCCGCGTCGAGAACCGCTGTGGTCAGCGGGGTCGAGCTCGACGGCGACCACGCCGATCGCGAGTGACCGATCCTGGGTCGGAACGAACCGGCGCGCGCGACCAGGAGTCGATGGCGACGACCGTCAGACCGACCGCGGTCGCGACCCTGAGCCGCGCTGAGTCGGTTTCGGAAGTCCCGACATCGCTGGTTCCGTCGACGCCCGAGGCCGCGAACCTGCCGCCGCGTCAAAACTCTCACCGATTCGGATCAGGATCGGATCAGTGCGACCGGTTCACGTCGCTTAGGCTGCCGGGCAACCGTACGAAATGCGGCGAGTACGGCTCAGGGAGATCACATGCGATCGGGTCGCGGCCTTCGGAGTGTCGTGTTCACCATTCTCGTCGCGGCCGCTTTCGAACCGCACGCCGTCGCCTTTGTATTTCCGGCCGGCCCTCCCGCTCCGAAGCCGCCGACCGTGGATCCGACTCTGCAGGGGCTGTGGACCGTGTCCGGGGCGCTCTGCGGCGACGCCGGCGCGAACGCCGAACGCGTGCGCGTCACTCAGGCTGGTGGTGTCGCGACGGCCGTGACTCTGACCGGGGACGCTTGCGTCCCCGCCGGAGGAATCGTCTGGACGGGCAAGGTCCCCCCGCGTCCGGCTCCCGGCGTCCCGCGGAGCGACGGACATGCCACCGCGCTGCGGCTCGGCGCGCGAGAGATCCTGT
>CAZNCQ010000012.1:34260-39207 GCA_964571275.1 uncultured Myxococcales bacterium | reverse complement strand
CCGCGGAGCGACGGACATGCCACCGCGCTGCGGCTCGGCGCGCGAGAGATCCTGTTGTTCACGGCCGGCCCGGAGTGTTGCGTTCAGGCCTATGCCTATGACGCCACCAACGACGAGGCTGCGGTGTTGCTGTTGCCGGGCGCGACGTCCATTCCCGGCCCGGTCACGCCTTGGTTGTACGGCGAGCCGGACGCGAAGCTCACCAGCGTCCTGGTGCGGTACTTCCAGGAGATCGCGGGACCGCTCCGGCCGGTCGCCAGGGGAGGCTGGGCGGAGGACTCGGCCGCGACGGCCGCGGCGCTGGGCCGCGCCGGTCAGGACGAGGTTCGCGCCGGAAGAGGGCCGCGCACGGTCGACGAGGCCGTCGAGCTGGAGCGCAAGCGCGAAGCGGAGGCCGCCCTCAGGCTCGCCGGGGACGCGGTTCAGCCAATGCGGTCCCCGATGGACGGCAACCTCCCCGAGACGTTCCCCGCTCGCAAAGTCGTCTCGATGCCCGGCTTCATCCACGTGGTGGTCCCGGCGGGTTTTCATGCAAAAGCCGCGGACGCCGCGCAGGTCTCGCTCAAGCGGATTGGGCAGGAGGCGAATGAAGAGGTGCACTTCAGCATGTTCCCATTCAATCGCGCCGGGTCACTGATGAGGGCGGCGGATATGACCGCGCAGGAGTACATGATATCGGTGGCCGCGCGCGGCGGCGACTACCGCGAGGAAAAGCGAGCGATGGCCACCTGCGGAGGCGATCACATCGGCATCCGGACTTGGGCGTCGCTTCGGACGGACGCGGGCGGCCCTGTCTTGTTCATGCGGTCGTGCCTCTTCGTCATCGGGCAGAAGGTGTTCCAGGCCGGATACATGGTCACGGCGGATCGGATCGCGGTCGAGGGGTCCCTGCTCGACGCGATCATGAAATCAGCGGCCTTCGGCGACGCCGCCGACGCTCAGAGTCCGTAGACCATCTTCACCATTTGGTTGGATGTTGTCCGTCGAATGACGACCTGAGCACACACAAACCACCCGTTGTCCACCGTCTGGCCGAGCCACCGCGCAATGGTCTGTCGACATCTTTGCCGGCGCGGTGATCATCAGGCGCGGCGGCCGGCGTCGAGCTGTGCCAGCTCGACCACCAGCAGCCAGACGCCGAGCGCCGCGACCGGAACCACCAGCCAGAAGGGCGGTCTCCAGCGAACCCAGAAGCGAGCCGAGAGCGGAATCATCAACGCGAAGGAAACCGCGAAGACGACGACGCTCATCGAGCGTTGTCTCCGCCGGCGCCGGACTCGCGCGTTGGCGAGGATCCACGTGGTGGCGCTCGCGAACAACGCCATCTGCAGGAGGACCGCCCGACTCACGTGACCCAGCAGCAGGCGGCGGAGCGCAGGCGAAACGGCGATCTCCGTCGGCATCCGAGCGTCTTGCCCAACGGGAGCCGGCGACCAGGCGGCGCGGACCACGTCACGGGGATAGGCCAGCTGCCTGATCTGATCTCCATCGATAGTGGTGACCGTGCTCGCGCTCAGCAGCCCGGCGGCGGGAACGATGGCTGCCAACAGGCACCAGGGAAGAATCAGTCCGCGAAGGCGAACCCGCGCCCGAGGGCCCACTGCGTCGCCCGGAGCGGGGAGAGCGGCGATGCGCTCGCGCGGCGAGGCCAGCCACCCGACCGATCCGAGCGCGAGCTTGGAGCAAAGCTCAGAATTTTCGCGGGCGAAAACGGATGACAGATCGTCGCCGAGATGTGAAGTTTCTGTGCATGGTCCTGTGCTAAGGAAGGAGCCATACGGCTGGGTTGGGGACGAATGAGCATGACGAGGGTCGCCTTCTTACTCGCGTGTGGTGCTGCGATGGCCGTCGCGAATTGCACGTCGCAGCCGCTGATGCCTTCAGGAATGGAGCCCGGATCGGGAGGCGCGGCGGGAGCTCAGCCCGGCTCGGGTGGAAGTGCTGGCGCGACCGGACCTGGGGGCGCAGTCGGAGCCGGCGGGACGCCTGGCAGCGCGGGGACCAGCGGAACTGGCGGACAGGGCCCGGGCGGGATCAGCGGGACCGGCGGCGACATCATAGGCACCGGCGGCATTATGGGCATCGGCGGTGTCATGGGCGCTGGTGGAACGGTCGGCACCGGTGGCGTGGCCGGCATGGGCGGCGCGCCGGGCGGTGCCGGAGGAACCGGGGGACAGGAGCCGTGTGCGGGCCTTTGCGCGCCCGCAATCGTATTCACGCTCGCGCCCACGTCTCCGTACGTGTCCCCGCAGCTCGGACTTCAGGCGGCTTGTTACGAGACGACGTCGTTCCTCGACGGTGGAGGCTGCAGCAATATCGCCCCGCCGAGAACCTTCAGCGTGAACGGCACGCCCGAGTCTTGCGATGGGTCTTTAGTCCTGCCGGCACGCCGAAACGGCGGCTACTGCTTTCAAGCCTCGGCGGGGGGCGTCGCCTACGCGGTGTTCTTTGCGTTCTGATCCTGTTCAGAATCCGACCGCGTCCACGCGATAGCCGCTGCTGAACGGCGGGCCGAATCCGTTTCCGGCCAACTTCGAGTATCCGACGATGACGTCTCCGCACGCCGAGTCGACGGTCATCCGAACGACGGCCGAGAGATCGGTGGCGGGATAGGTCGCCTGCTGCTTCACGGTCCGTGACGCGATGTCGATGATCTGAACCAGGCAGCCGTTGCTGCAGGGCGAGCCGAACGGGTTGGAGTTGGTGTTGCTGCCGCCGGGCTGGTTCACGACCGCGGCGACCTCCCCGGCGCCGTTGTCGCCAAGCCCGATATAGAACTGTCCGGCATGAACCGTTCCCAGCACGCCGTCCTGCGTAAAGCAAGACGCGCTGTTTGCAATCGCGCAGCCCGGCCCCGTCACCGCGAGCATGTTGCCGCTCGTGTCAATGAGCCGGGTGGCTGGAGTTCCATCGAACGCGAAGGTTTGACTCGCGTCCGTACCGAACCCGGTCTCGCCCACGTGGGACGTTTGTCCGGTGTCGTCGACCTGGAACAGCTCGTACCCGTCGCCCACCGATGCGAAGGTGACGAACGAATCGGTCCCCGGCACGCGCGTCATCGGAATACCGTCGTAGGTGTACGACAGCATCGATACTGCGATCGGATTGGGCGGGTCCACGCCGACATCGTAGACGTAGTAGTGGCGCTGCTGATCCGTCGCTGCGCCGCAGACGAAGCGCTTCTCGCCGAGCAGGACCGCCGAGCCGCAACTCTCAGTGAGGAAGGCGCTCGAGTCGACGTCGAGCGCCGGCGACATCACTGTGAGCTCGGCTTCGTCGGCCACCACCAACGTACTGCCATCGAAAGCGGCCGCGGTGATCTGACGCAGGAACGGCACGGTCTTCACGATGCTGGCGTCGCGCCCGAACAGCGTCACGCTCGATGTGTTGACCACGATGACACCGTCGTCGACGACGAACATGTTGATCAATGTGTCGGAGCTGTCGATGAGCGTTCGTGTCCCGCACGCAGCAACGCCACCGGAGCCGCCGGAGCCGCCGGAGCCGCCGGAGCCGGATGCTCCCGCTGTCCCCGCGTCGCCGCCACCTCCCACGCCGCCGCCTCCCGCCGCGTCTCCCATTCCCACGGTGGCGTCTGCCGCCGCATCGCCGGTTCCCGTGCCGCTGTCGCTCCCGCCCGACCCGCCCGAAACCATGCCGCCCACCCCGCTGTCGATGCCGCCGTCGGGGTTCGCGCTCGTTCCCGCGTCCGGCACGCTCTGACCGAACCCGATGGACTGTACGCGATATCCACTGGTACCGACGCCGTTCATGCCCAGTTTCGTGTAACCGATGATGACGTCTCCGCAAGCGGCGTCGAGCGTCGTCCGAACCGCGCTCGCGAAATCCGAGATCGTGGTGCTGGTCTGTTGCGAAATCGTCCGCGACGCAAGGTCGACGATTTGCACGGGACAACCGCTCGCGCAGGGGGAAGCGGACGGATTGAAGCTGAGGATCGATGGGTTCACCAGCGCTGCCAGGTGACCGGCCCCGTCGTCGCCGAGCCCAATGTACCCTTCCCCGCTACGGAGCGTTCCCAACACCCCGCTTTGCATGAAGCAGGAATAGGTGCTGGTCTGCGAGCCGATGCAACCCGGGCCCGTCAAATTCAGAATGTCTCCCTGCGTTTGAATGAGGTGCGTCGCCGGTGTGCCGTCGAACGCGAAGATCTGATTCGCGGCATAGGCGTCGAAGGGCGAGGCGCCCTCGCCCGTCACCTGTCCCGTGTCGTCTGCAACCTCGAAGAGATAGAAGCTCGGCGGCGAGATGTTTGGATCGACCGTGACGTACGAGCTGGTTCCCGGCACGCGCGCCATCGGGGTACCCGTGTAGCCGTAGGTCGCCGAAGTGGCGATCAGAACCGGCGGATTCACACCGATGCCGTACGTGTAGAAGACTTGCTCGGCGCCAAGTGACGAACCGCAGACGAAGTGGTCTCCCCCGACCAGCACCGCCGCGGTGCAGGTCACGGTCAGGAACCCGGTCGGACCTACGTCGAGCGTCGGCGACATGAGCGTCAGCTCGGCCGCGTCCGCCACGACCAGCGTGGTCCCATCGAAGGCCGCCGCCGTGATCTGGCGTGAGAAGGGGACGTTCTTCAGAACACTGCCATCGCGTCCCAGCAGCGTCACGCCCGAAGCATCGACGACAATGATGCCCGCGTTCGACACGAACAGATCGATCAATCGGTTGGGACTGTCGGCCAGGATTCGCGAGCCGCAGCCGGTGGGGGCGACGCCGCCGGTGCCCGTCCCGGCCGCTCCCGCGGTTCCGGCGCCGCCGGCGCCGTGTCCTCCGGACGCCGAGCCGCCGATTCCGCCGGACATCGCGCCGCCGGCGCCGGTTCCGCCCAAGGCCGAGCCGCCGGTTCCGCCAGACATCGCGCCGCCAGCGCCGCTTCCACCCGATGCAGAGCCTCCGGTTCCGCCAGAGTCTGCGCCGCCGGCG